>NZ_JBHXTO010000023.1:0-93330 GCF_042677425.1 Streptomyces sp. NPDC127119
CAACACACACCAACAAACCACACAACACCACCCGCCGCGGCCGGTTTATACACTTCAAAAAACGCCCCGCGGCGTATCCGGCTTAGAGTCGCCCGGGGTCATGTTTCACGTGAAACATGACCCCGGGCGATCGCGCTCGCGCGTTCTCAGCTCTGCTCCGCCCACCACTCCTTGAGAGCGGACACCGCGGCGTCGTACTCCATCGGCCCGTTCTCCAGACGCAGTTCCAGCAGGAACTTGTAGGCCTGACCGATGGCCGGGCCCGGTCCGATGTCCAGAACCTTCATGATCTGGTTGCCGTCGAGGTCGGGACGGATCGCGTCCAGCTCCTCCTGGTCCTGGAGCTGGGCGACGCGCTCCTCCAGACCGTCGTAGGCACGGGAGAGGGCGGCGGCCTTGCGCTTGTTCCGTGTCGTGCAGTCCGAGCGGGTCAGCTTGTGGAGCCGGCCGAGGAGCGGTCCCGCGTCGCGGACATAGCGGCGGACAGCCGAGTCGGTCCACTCCCCGGTGCCATAGCCGTGGAAGCGCAGGTGCAGCTCGACCAAGCGCGAGACATCCTTCACCAGCTCGTTGGAGTACTTGAGCGCGGTCATCCGCTTCTTGGTCATCTTCGCCCCCACCACCTCGTGGTGGTGGAAGGAGACCCGCCCGTCCTCCTCGAAGCGGCGCGTCCGCGGCTTGCCGATGTCATGCAGCAGCGCGGCCAGGCGCAGGGTGAGGTCCGGACCGTTCTCCTCCAGCGCCATCGCCTGCTCCAGGACGATCAGCGAGTGGTCGTAGACGTCCTTGTGCCGGTGGTGCTCGTCCCGCTCCAGACGCAACGCGGGCAGCTCGGGCAGCACACGGTCGGCGAGCCCCGTGTCGACGAGCAGCGTCAGTCCCTTGCGCGGGTGCGCGGAGAGGATCAGCTTGTTCAGTTCCTCACGCACGCGCTCGGCCGAGACGATCTTGATGCGGTCGGCCATGGCCTTCATCGCCGCGACGACCTCCGGCGCCACCTCGAAGTCGAGCTGCGCCCCGAAGCGCGCCGCCCGCATCATCCGCAGCGGGTCGTCGGAGAAGGACGACTCGGGAGTCCCCGGAGTCCGCAGGACACGGGCTGCGAGATCGTCGAGTCCGCCGTGCGGATCGATGAACTTCTTCTCGGGAAGCGCCACGGCCATCGCGTTCACCGTGAAGTCACGGCGGACCAGGTCATCCTCGATGGAGTCTCCGTAGGACACCTCGGGCTTGCGCGAGGACCGGTCGTACGCCTCGGAGCGGTAGGTCGTCACCTCGATCTCGAAGCTCTGCACGACATCACCCACGCGTGCGTCCTTCTGCGCCCCCACCGTGCCGAAGGCGATGCCCACCTCCCACAGCGAGTCGGCCCAGGGACGCATGATCTTCAGTACGTCCTCGGGGCGGGCATCGGTCGTGAAGTCCAGGTCGTTGCCGAGCCTGCCGAGCAGGGCGTCCCGGACCGAGCCGCCGACGAGGGCGAGAGAGAACCCGGCCTCCTGGAAACGGCGGGCCAGTTCATCGGCGACGGGGGACACCCGCAGCAGCTCGCTCACCGCGCGGCTCTGCACCTGGCTCAGTGCACTGAGACTGTCTTCGTTGGCGTTCGACACAACAGAAAAGGTTACGTGGCCCCGATGCCCGAGGGCGCCTTCATTAAAAGTGCACAGGTCCCTCCCCTTGTTCAGGGTGGGGACACCACCCTAGATAGGGCCACATAGAGGGACAGCCGGGTCTCTTCTTCCGATCTTGTGGAGCGGACCGCGGCACTTACCCTCGGCGCGCATCGTTACCATGCGTGGACGCACATTCCGACGACCACTGACGACGACGAGGGACGGGCGAGCGCGTGGCCGAGGCGGCAGACTTCCAGGGGACCATTCCCTCACCTGCCCGCCGGTGGCTTCGGCGCACGGGAGCACTGCTCGCCGGGGCGCCTCTGCTGGCCGGCGTCCTACAGCTGCCCATTTCTCCGTCCTCCTATGCCGCTGAACCCAGCGCCGCCGCCGAAGCCACCGGCTCCCGTACGGTCGGCGTCTCGCTGGACGCGCTCAGCCCCGCCGTCCCTTCCGACGGTGACACGCTCACCGTCTCCGGCAGGGTCGTCAACAACGGCAAGCAGGCGGTCACCGCGGCGCACGTCGGACTGCGGGTGGGCCCGACGCTGAACGGCCGCTCGGCCATCGACGACGCCGCCAAGAGCAACCCCTACGCGGGCTCGGAGGTCGGCGGCAAGTACGTGGCCGAGTTCGCGAGGCTCGCCCCGGGCGTCCCGCAGACGTTCAGCATCTCCGTGCCCGTCGACAAGCTGGACCTCGGCTCGGACGGCGTCTACCAGCTCGGTGTCACGCTCACCGGCCGGACCACCGCCGCGGCGTACGACCAGATCCTCGGTATCGAGCGGACCTTCCTCCCGTGGCAGCCGGAGGCCGCGGACACGAAGGCCAGGACCACCTACCTCTGGCCGCTGATCTCGACCTCCCACATGACGGCCGAGACGGGTTCGAACGAACAGCAGACGCCCGTCTTCGCGGACGACGACGCCCTGGCCGCCGAGCTCTCCCCCGGTGGCCGTCTGGAACAGCTCCTCAGCCTCGGCAAGGACCTCGACATCACCTGGGTCATCGACCCGGACCTGCTCGCCTCCGTCGACGCCATGACCCGCAGCTACCGGGTCCAGGTGAACGGCTCCAGCACGACGACCACGGCCGGTACGCATCAGGCGGTGGCCAAGCAGTGGCTCAGCAAGCTGGAGAAGGAGGTCGAGGGCGAGGAGGTCGTCGCCCTCCCCTTCGCGGACCCGGACCTGGCGTCCCTGGCTCACCACGGCACGAAGGTGACCGGATCCCTGAGCCATCTCAAGGACGCCACCACCGCGGCCGCGATCACCGTGGAGTCGGTCCTCCATGTGACCCCCAGCACGGAGTACGCCTGGCCCGTGAACGGAGCGATCGACCCGTCGATCGTCAAGGTCGCGACCTCCGCCGGCGCCGACACGGTGCTCGCCCGCAGCGACAGCCTCCAGGAGACCGGGGCCCTCCCGTACACGCCCTCGGCGGCCCGGCCGATCGGCGGCGGCACCACAGCGGTCGTCGCGGACGCCCGACTGTCGACGGCCTTCCAGGGCGACATGACGGTGGCCGGCAACTCCACGCTCGCCGTGCAGCGGTTCCTCGCGCAGAGCCTGATGCTCACCCGCCAGGCGCCGGACAAGCAGCGCAGCGTCGTGGTCGCCCCGCAGCGCATGCCGACCGCCAGCCAGGCCCAGACGATGGCGCAGGCACTGACCGCGCTCCAGGCCGGGAACTGGTCGGAGTCCGCCGAGCTGTCCGCTGCCACCAAGGCCAAGCCGGACGCGGGTGCCACCACCCGGGTGCCGTCGGCGTCCGACTACCCCCGCTCGCTGACCAAGCAGGAACTGCCCGAAGAGGCCTTCGCGCGGATCGAGGAGACACAGAGGAAGCTCAACAGCTTCCAGGTGATCCTCTCCGACAAGTCCCGGGTGGTCACCCCCTTCGGGCGGGCCATGGACCGGTCGATGTCCACCTCCTGGCGCGGCCGTGCGGACGAGGCGACGGCGTACCGCGAGGGTGTGCTGAACTACCTCATCGGCCTCACCGAGGGCGTCGGGCTGATCGACAAGTCCGAGGCCAAGCTCTCGGGACGCAGCGCCACGATCCCGGTCACCGTGCAGAACAACCTCGTCCAGGGTGTCGACCACCTGGTACTGCGGCTCACCTCCACGCAGCCGAGCCGCCTCAGCATCGACGACGGCGACTTCCAGGAGCAGCCGGTCGCGGTCGCGGGCGGGCACAGCCAGTCGGTGAAGTTCACCACCAACGCCCACGCGAACGGCCGGGCCGGGGTGATCGCCCAGCTGTACACCGAGGACGGCCAGGCGTACGGACCCGCGGTGACCTTCGATGTGAAGGTCACCGAGATCACGGCCACGGTGATGCTGGTCATCGCCGGTGGCGTCCTGCTGCTCGTGCTCGCCGGGTTCCGGATGTACACGCAGCGCAAGCGGGAAGCCGCCCGCCAGGCCGCACTGGAAGCGGACGCCGTCCCCACGGACGGCTCGGCGGAGCACGCCGCCGCCAGTGATGCGGAGAGCACCGACGCGGAGCAGGCCGCCGCGGGGAGCGCTGACGAGACGGAGGGTGGCCGCGACCGGGCGTCCACGACCAAGTCGAGCGCACCCGGCCCGGAGCACCCGAGTGACCCTTCACCGGACACCGCACCGGAAATCACCGACCCGTCCGGCACGGGTGAGAGAGTGGACCGTTGAGCGATGTCGTGGCCGGTGGGCCCGGGGACGATGAGGTGGGGTAACCATGAACGCGCCGTACGACGGTGACCGCGGTCAGGGCGCGGGAGGCTCCGGCCACCCCGACGGCCCGCCGCAGGGCCCGCCGGAACCTGGCGAGGTGCCTCCGCAGCCCGCGGCCGAGGTGTACTTCCAGGACGCCTATGCCCAGGACCCCTACCGGGCCCAGGACCTGTCCGCCCAGGACCCGGTCACCGAGGCTCTCTACGACCGCGCCGCGCATCCTCCGCCGCCGCCCGGCACGTACCCGCCCCAGCCTCCGCTCTACGCCCAGCCGCCCCAGTCCCCGTACGCCCCCGACCCCCGCGTGTGGGCACAGACCCCGGCGCCCGAGCCGGAGGGTCCCACCCAGTACCTGCCCTACGGGGACGATCCCCGGACGACGCAGTTCGTGGGCGTGGACGACCTGGTGACCCAGGCCGGCGAGGAACGCCACGAGCCGGACGCGTTCGCCCATCTCTTCCGGGACCAGCAGCAGGGCGGCGTCCAACCTCCCGCCGGGCCGCCCAGCGTGCCCCCGCCGGCGAGGGAACCGGCTGCGGCCACCATGGCGCCTCCCGCGCCCCCGGCCGCCCCCGCGAAGAAGTCCGGGGGCCGTGCGTCGGGGCTGCTGAAGTCGAGCGCCGTGATGGCGGCCGGGACCATGGTGTCCCGTCTCACCGGCTTCATCCGCTCCGCGCTGATCGTCGCGGCGCTGGGCGTCGGCCTTCTCGGTGACACCTTCCAGGTCGCCTACCAGCTCCCGACGATGATCTACATCCTCACCGTCGGCGGCGGCCTCAACTCCGTCTTCGTACCGCAGCTGGTGCGTGCCATGAAGGACGACGAGGACGGTGGTGAGGCCTACGCCAACCGCCTGCTGACCCTCGTCATCGTGGTTCTCGGCCTGCTCACCGCACTCGCGGTGCTCGCCGCACCCCTGCTGGTCCGCGCGCTGTCGACACGGGTCGCGGGCGATCCGGCGGCCAACGGCGTCGCCGTCACGTTCGCCCGCTACTTCCTGCCCACGATCTTCTTCATGGGTGTCCACGTGGTGATGGGTCAGATCCTCAACGCGCGCGGGAAGTTCGGCGCGATGATGTGGACCCCGGTCCTGAACAACGTCGTCATCATCGTGACGCTCGGCATGTTCATCTGGGTGTACGGCACCGCGAGCAGCTCCGGCATGGAGGCCTCGACCATCCCGCCGGAGGGCGAGCGGCTCCTCGGCATCGGCGTCCTGCTCGGCCTCGTCGTCCAGGCCCTCGCGATGATCCCCTACCTCCGTGAGACCGGTTTCCGGCTGCGGCTGCGCTTCGACTGGAAGGGCCACGGGCTCGGCAAGGCGGCGATGCTCGCCAAGTGGACCGTGCTCTTCGTCCTCGCCAACCAGGCGGGCGCGATCGTCGTGACCCAGCTGTCCACCGCGGCGGGCAAGGACTCGCCGGTCGACGGCACCGGCTTCGCCGCCTACGCCAACGCCCAACTCATCTGGGGTCTCCCGCAGGCCATCATCACGGTCTCCCTGATGGCCGCCCTGTTGCCGCGTCTCGCGCGCTCGGCCCACGAGGGCGACACCGGGGCCGTACGCGACGACATCTCCCAGGGGCTGCGCACGACGGCCGTGGCGATCGTGCCGATCTCCTTCGGCTTCGTCGCGCTCGGCATTCCGATGTGCACGCTGATGTTCGGCGCCTCCGGGACCAGCGAGGCCACCAACATGGGCTTCATGCTGATGGCCTTCGGCATCGGCCTGATCCCCTACTCCGTCCAGTACGTGGTGCTGCGAGCCTTCTACGCGTACGAGGACACCCGCACCCCCTTCTACAACACGGTCATCGTGGCCGTCGTCAACGCCAGTGCCTCCGCGCTCTGTTTCCTTCTGCTTCCCTCGCGGTGGGCGGTCGCGGGCATGGCCGCCTCGTACGGGATCGCCTACGCGATCGGCGTCGGGGTCGCGTGGCGGCGGCTGAGCAAGCGACTGGGCGGCGACCTGGACGGCGGACGCGTCCTGCGCACCTACGCGCGGCTCGCGATCGCCGCGGTACCGGCCGCGCTGCTCAGCGGCGCGGCCTGCTACGGAATCAGCAAGTCACTGGGACAGGAGGCCGGAGGCTCGCTCGTCGCCCTGGTCGTCGGTGGTGTCGTACTGCTGGGAGTCTTCTTCGTCGCGGCGCGACGGATGCGCATCGAGGAACTGAACGGAATGGTGGGCATGGTCCGCGGGCGCCTTGGGCGCTGAGAGCGGGGTATGCGCACAACCATCGTCCGCGACCGCGTGTCGTGCAGAGGGACGGACTGTGGGCACAATTGGCTTTGGCGTCGGACAACGCGCAACGAATGGGGAGGCAGGAGCGACGGTGGCGGAACGGAGCACGGCTGCCGTCGACGTGGCGGACAACAGCGGCGATGAGCCGCTGACCGCGAAGGCGGACCAGTCCACGGCCGACGGGGTGGCCCAGAACCGGGAGCGGGACACGGACAGCTCGGAGAGCACAGAGGCACAGGGGAGCGGGGGGAACGAGAGCCCCGGCAGGACTGCACCGCCCGAGTTGCACAGCGGTCACAAACTCGCCAGACGTTATCGCCTGGAGGAGTGCGTCACCCGTGTGGACGGTTTCAGCAGTTGGCGTGCGGTGGACGAGAAACTCCGCCGTGCCGTCGGTGTGCACCTGCTGCCCGCCGACCATCCACGAGCGCGTTCCGTCCTCGCGGCGGCCCGTTCGTCGGCCCTGCTGGGCGATCCCCGGTTCGTCCAGGTCCTGGACGCGGTCGAGGAGAACGACCTCGTCTATGTGGTGCACGAATGGCTGCCCGACGCCACGGAGCTGACGACGCTCCTGGCCGCCGGAACGCTTGAGGTGCACGAGGCGTACCAGATGGTCAGTCAGGTGTCCCAGGCGATGGCCGCCGCACATCGCGAGGGGCTGGCGCATCTGAAGCTGACCCCGGGCGCCGTGCTGCGCACCTCGTCCGGTCAGTGGCGCATCCGGGGCCTCGCTGTGAACGCCGCGCTGCGCGGCATCACTTCGGACACCCCGCAGCGCACGGACACGGAGGCGATCGGCGCTCTCCTGTACGCCACGCTCACCCAGCGCTGGCCGTACGAGAACGACGCGTACGGGCTCTCCGGACTGCCCAAGGGCGTCGGCCTCATCGCGCCCGACCAGGTGCGCGCAGGCGTGCACCGCGGTCTCTCCGAGCTCGCGATGCGCGCACTCGCCAACGACGGGGCCACCGCGTCCCGTCAGGAACCTCCGTGCACCACGCCGGAGGAACTGGTGAAGGCGATCGGCGAGATGCCCCGCATCCGTCCGCCCGAGCCGACGTTCACCGCGCCGCCCGACTATCAGCGCACGACGTACCAGCAGGGCAACTACGGCCGCCCCGCGCCTCACCCGGGAGCCACCCAGGCGATGTCGGCGCCGCTTCCCCCGCTGCAGACCCGCACCGGCAAAGCCCTCAAGTGGGCTGTGTCCGCGCTTCTGATCGCCGCGCTGGGACTGGGCAGCTGGCAGCTCGCCGACGCGCTCATGGATCACGGGAAGTCCGACGAGACGGGCGACACCCAGATCACGGACGACAACGACAAGAGCGGCGACGAGACGAAGCCGGCCAAGCCGCTCACGATCCAGAGCGCCGCCGAGTACTACCCGGACGGCAAGGCCCAGCACGCGAACGACGTGGGCCTGACGTACGACAAGGACAGCTCCACGTACTGGAGGACGTACTCCTACCGGGGCGGCCCCACGCTGGCGCCCTTCAAGGAGGGCGTCGGGATCGTCTACGACCTCGGGTCCGAGAAGGACGTGTCGGCGGCCTCGATAGGGCTGTACTACGCGGGCGACCACACGACGGCCACGCTGTACGCGGCCAACTCGTTGTCGTCCTCGCAGAGTCTGGGTTCGATGACGAAGATCGCAGCCGGCAAGACCAGCACGACGGACTTGAAGATCTCGGCCAAGAAGGCTGTGAAGACCCGGTACGTTCTGGTCTGGATCACGGCGGTGCCGAACGCGGCCGGCGACCAGTTCAGTGGCGCCGGGTACAAGCAGGCGATCACCGACGTGAAGTTCACCGGCTGAGGAGCAACCGAGGGGGAGGGGGTTCGATGGCGGACGGCGCCTACAGCGAAGTAAGCGATCAGGACCTCCTCACCCGTCATGTCGAGGGTGATCCCGATGCCTTCGGCGAGCTCGTACGGCGTCACCGCGACCGGCTCTGGGCCGTGGCCCTGCGGACGCTGGGCGACCGTGAGGAAGCCGCTGACGCCGTCCAGGACGCTCTCGTCTCCGCCTACCGGGCCGCCCACACCTTCCGCGGCCAGTCGGCCGTCACCACCTGGCTGCACCGGATCACGGTGAACGCCTGCCTGGACCGGGCCCGCAAGACGGCCTCCAGGAAGACCTCCCCCGTGGACGACACGGAACGCCTGGAGCAGCTCCTGGAGCCGCACGAGTCGGCTTCCGCGCCGGCCGAGCGCAATGATCTACACCGTGAGCTGCTCGCTGCTCTGGGCACCCTGCCCGCCGACCAGCGGGCCGCCCTCGTCCTGGTGGACATGCAGGGCTACCCCGTGGCGGAGGCCGCCAGGCTGCTCGACGTGCCGACCGGCACGGTGAAGAGCCGCTGCGCCCGTGGCAGAGCCAGACTTCTCCCCCTGCTCAAACACCTGCGCACGGACAGCGGGAGCGACAGACCGAGCAAGGAGTCGGGCGAGGGAAGGAACCGTACGCAGGGGACATCCGTCCCACCCGCAGCGGGACCACATGACGGACCAAGCGATTCAGCGGCTGTGAAGGGCGGAGGTGGGCGAGCGTGACATCCACGACCGACACGGCCGGGCACCCGGACGTCACGGAGATCTCCGACCTCACCGAAGGTCTGCTCCCCTCGTCCCGTTCAGCCGATGTACGACGTCACCTGGACGACTGCACGCTCTGCGCCGACGTGTACGACTCGCTGGAAGAGATCCGCGGCATGCTCGGCACGCTGCCGGGCCCCCTGCGGATGCCCGACGACGTCGCCGGACGCATCGACGCCGCCCTCGCCGCCGAAGCCCTGCTGAACGACAGAGCGCCCGGCGCCTCCGGTGCAGGCGCTCTGTCGTCCGTGAGTGAGTCCCGTCCGTCGGCCGACGATGAGCACAGGAGCCAGAGCGGCGACGGCAGCGGTCATGTTTCACGTGAAACATCGACCGTGACGGACCGCCCCGCGGGACATTCACGTGCCGCCACCGGACCGGGTCGCACGAACCGCCCCCGTCGCGGTCGCCGCAGCACCGTCGTCCTGGGCGCCATGTTCACGGCGGCCGCTCTGGGCCTCGGAGGCCTGCTGATCCAGGCGATGGGAGGCGACGGCACGGACAACGACCCGCCGTCGGCATCTCCACAGCAGAGCGACTCCGCGAACACGTTCGCCGGGGAGGAGCTGGAGAACCAGGTAGCGGATCTCCTGGCCAAGGCGGAGGAGGAGAAGGGCGGCGGCCCTCGGAGCTCCCGCCCTCAGGGCACCGCGTCCACCGATGGGCCGCAGGTGCTCAACACACCCTCGGTGCCCAGCTGTGTCTTGCAGGGGATCGGCCGCGATGCGATTCCGATCGCGTCAAAGGAAGGTTCCTACGAGGGCACGGACGCGTATCTCGTGGTGCTGCCCGCCGCCACGGATCTGACACAGGTCACGGCGTACGTCGTCGACTCCGCCTGTATGGACAAGCCGTCGGCCTCCGGTGGCAAGGTCCTGCTGGAGCACACCTACCCGCGCAGCTGAGTCTGCTCGGCTCCACCGCGGACGGCCGTCGGCACACTACGGCCCGGCCCTGGCCTCCCCTGACGGTGACTCGTCTTCGTGTGCCCGGACACAGTGGGAATGCGCGCCCCTTAGGATCCGTTGGGTGGGGTGAGAGTTCCGAGAGAAGCTCCCCCGGTCGTACGTAGCAGTCCCCAGAGACGAGGAATCAAGCCGTGACCGACGTCCGTAACGTGATCATCATCGGCTCCGGCCCCGCCGGCTACACGGCGGCGCTGTATACCGCGCGCGCGTCACTGAAGCCGCTGGTCTTCGAGGGCGCCGTCACCGCGGGTGGTGCCCTCATGAACACGACCGAGGTGGAGAACTTCCCCGGCTTCCAGGACGGGATCATGGGCCCCGAGCTCATGGACAACATGCGGGCACAGGCCGAGCGCTTCGGTGCTGAGCTGATCCCGGACGACATCGTCTCGGTCGACCTCAGCGGTGAGATCAAGACTGTCACGGACACCGCAGGCACCGTCCACCGGGCGAGGGCCGTCATCGTCACCACCGGCTCACAGCACCGCAAGCTGGGGCTGCCGAAGGAGGACGCCCTCTCCGGACGCGGCGTCTCCTGGTGCGCGACCTGTGACGGCTTCTTCTTCAAGGACCAGGACATCGCCGTGATCGGCGGCGGCGACACTGCCATGGAGGAGGCCACCTTCCTCTCCCGGTTCGCCAAGTCCGTGACCATCGTCCACCGGCGCGAGACGCTGCGCGCTTCCAAGGCGATGCAGGAGCGCGCCTTCGCCGACCCGAAGATCAAGTTCGTCTGGGACAGCGAAGTGGCCGAGATCCAGGGCGATCAGAAGCTCGCCGGCCTGAAGCTGCGCAACCTGAAGACCGGCGAGACGTCAGAGCTGCCTGTCACCGGCCTGTTCATCGCGATCGGCCATGACCCGCGCACGGAGCTCTTCAAGGGCCAGCTCGACCTGGACGAGGAGGGCTACCTCGAGGTCGAGGCGCCCTCGACCCGCACGAACCTGACGGGTGTCTTCGGCGCCGGCGACGTCGTCGACCACACCTACCGTCAGGCGATCACCGCGGCCGGCACCGGCTGCTCCGCAGCTCTCGACGCCGAGCGATTCCTCGCCGCCCTCGCGGACGGCGAGCCTGCGGAGCCCGAGAAGACCACTGTCTGACCCCCATCCGCCTCACCGCACCAACCAGTTAAGGAGCCCGCCGTGGCCGGCACCCTGAAGCACGTGACAGACGACTCTTTCGAGCAGGACGTACTGAAGAGCGACAAGCCCGTACTGGTGGACTTCTGGGCCGCTTGGTGCGGTCCCTGCCGCCAGATCGCGCCGTCCCTTGAGGCGATCGCCGCCGAGTACGGCGACAAGATCGAAATCGTCAAGCTCAACATCGACGAGAACCCGGGTACGGCCGCCAAGTACGGCGTCATGTCCATCCCGACCCTGAACGTCTACCAGGACGGCGAGGTCGCCAAGACCATCGTCGGTGCGAAGCCGAAGGCCGCGATCGTGCGGGACCTTGAGGACTTCATCGCCTAGTAGTGCAGCAAGCCGTCGCTCGCGGGCGACGATGTTTCACGTGAAACATGAATGGGCCGACCCCGGCGGGTCGGCCCATTTCACATGTCCAGCACGATCCGCTCTACAGCGGGCGCAGGGCTGGTTCCTTCTGTACGGCTCCCAGCAACCGGTCGAGCGCCAACTCCACGTCTTCCTTCCAGGAGAGCGTCGTCCGCAGCTCCAGACGCAACCGCGGGTACGTCGGGTGCGGCCGGACGGTCTTGAAGCCCACGGCCAGCAGATGGTCGGCGGGAAGGACGCAGGCGGGCTCCTTCCACCGGGCGTCCCCGAAAGCCTCAATGGCTTTGAAGCC
Source organism: Streptomyces sp. NPDC127119 (assembly GCF_042677425.1). NCBI lineage: Bacteria > Bacillati > Actinomycetota > Actinomycetes > Kitasatosporales > Streptomycetaceae > Streptomyces > Streptomyces sp. NPDC127119. Next base: position 11,945 of record NZ_JBHXTO010000023.1, read on the forward strand.
TCGCCGCAGCAGATCCTTGGCAACCGTCTGGACCATCACGCGTCCGAGCCCCTGCCCCTGGAACTCCGGCAGGATGAAGGCCGTCATCAACTGGATCGCGTCAGGTGAGACCGGGCTCGTGGGAAATGCCGTGGAACGCGGTACGTAGGCGGGCGGCGCGTACATCACGAAGCCCACCGGTGTGTCGTCCACATAGACGACCCGGCCGCAGGATCCCCACTCCAGCAGAACGGCGGAGATCCACGCCTCCTTCTCCAGATCGGGAGTGCCTGCCTTTACCGCGGCCTGGCCGCTGACTGGGTCCAACTCCCAGAAGACGCACGCGCGACAGCGCTCGGGAAGGTCCTGAAGGTTGTCCAGCGTGAGCGGTACGAGCCGGCGCCCCATGAAGGCAGTTCCTCGCTTCCCTCGCCCGCGGCATCGCGGGCGGCTGTCAGAGCGCTCCGTTCCCGAAGCAGGCTGCCGACGAATCCGCCGACCGCGCCGAGCCCCAGCCCCGCGCTCACCAGTCCTGTGCGGCTCACCGTTCGCATGGCCTCCGCCTCCCCACAGAAGGTACTGCCAGGTGAATGCGCCATACCCGAACGCATCGTATCCACGATGCGATTCCATCGATACCGACAGAAAGCAAAGAGCGGGCCGTGTTCCGGTACACACCGGACACGGCCCGCTCCACTGGCCGGCCGGCTCAGCCGACCGGCCGATCAAGACTCAGGACTCCGGGTCCTCGGAGTCGTCGTCCAGGAGACTCTTCTGCAGAACCGGTCCCTCACCAGGAGCGAGCGAGCCCAGGATCCGCTCAAGGTCCTCCATCGAGGCGAACTCGACGGTGATCTTGCCCTTCTTCTGACCGAGGTCGACCTTCACCCGGGTCTCGAAGCGGTCCGAGAGACGGCCCGCGAGATCGCTCAGCGCGGGAGAGACCAGAGCACCGGCTCGCGGCCCCTTGGAACGCGGAGCCGACTGCGGCCGTGAACCCATGAGGGTGACGATCTCTTCGACGGCCCGCACCGAGAGCCCCTCGGCCACGATCCGATGAGCCAGCCGGTCCTGCTCCTCCGAGTCCGCGACGGAGAGCAGAGCCCGGGCGTGTCCGGCGGAAAGAACACCCGCGGCCACCCGACGCTGGACCGAGGGCGAGAGCTTCAGCAGACGCAGGGTGTTGGAGACCTGAGGGCGTGAGCGCCCGATGCGGTCGGCCAACTGATCGTGCGTGCAGTTGAAGTCCTGGAGCAGCTGGTCGTAGGCGGCAGCCTCTTCCAGCGGGTTCAGCTGAGCCCGGTGCAGGTTCTCCAGAAGGGCGTCCAGGAGAAGCTTCTCGTCGTCCGTGGCACGCACGATCGCCGGGATGGCCTCGAGCCCCGCCTCACGGCAGGCCCTCCAGCGGCGCTCGCCCATGATGAGCTCGTAGCGCGTCGGTCCCGCCTGCCGTACGACGACCGGCTGAAGAAGCCCGACCTCCTTGATGGAGGTGACGAGCTCGGCAAGAGCGTCGTCGTCGAACACCTCGCGGGGCTGACGCGGGTTCGGCGTGATGAAGTCGAGGGGCAGTTCGGCGAAGTACGCACCCACAGGTGCCGCCGGAGCCTCCCCGAACACGCTCGCCGACGGCTCTTCCGGCTCACGCGAAACCTGGGCCGGCGGAAGTGCGGCAACCTTGGCCGCCGCCACCCCGCGCTCAGCGGTGAGCACCGGTACGGCTCCCGGCGATGTGGACGCTCCGCCCATCGCCGGCGGTACTGCCTTGTCCCCTGTCGGGGCAGCAGGGATCAGTGCGCCGAGACCACGGCCCAACCCCCTCCGTCGCTCGCTCACTGGATCCCCTCCACCATGCTCTGTTCATTGTGTGCGCCCAGGTGGGCGTGTTGCGCGTCGTAGGCCACGCCGGCTCCGCGCAAGGCGATCTCGCGCGCCGCCTCAAGATAGGAGAGAGCGCCGCTCGATCCCGGGTCGTAGGTCAGCACCGTCTGCCCATAACTGGGGGCTTCGGAAATACGGACCGAGCGCGGAATGCTCGTACGCAGTACCTCTTCGCCGAAGTGGCTGCGCACCTCGTCGGCGACCTGGGAGGCGAGACGCGTCCTCCCGTCGTACATGGTGAGCAGGATCGTCGACACATGCAGGTTGGGGTTGAGGTGTCCCCGAACCAGGTCGACGTTGCGCAGCAGCTGGCCCAGACCCTCCAGTGCGTAGTACTCGCACTGGATCGGGATGAGGACCTCGGCGCCCGCGACAAGCGCGTTGACCGTCAGCAGTCCCAGGGAGGGCGGGCAGTCGATGAGGATGTAGTCGAGCGGCTGCTCGTACGCCAGGATCGCCCGCTCCAGCCGACTCTCACGTGCCACCAGGGACACCAGCTCGATCTCCGCACCGGCGAGATCGATCGTGGCAGGCGCACAGAAGAGGCCTTCGACATCTGGGACCGGCTGAACAACCTCGGAGAGCGGCCTGCTGTCGATCAGCACGTCGTAGATGGATGGAACTTCGGCGTGATGGTCGATCCCCAGCGCGGTGGACGCATTGCCCTGGGGATCCAGGTCGATCACCAGGACCCGGCCGCCGTGCAGCGCGAGAGAGGCAGCAAGGTTGACCGTGGTCGTGGTCTTTCCGACCCCGCCCTTCTGGTTGGCGACCACCATGACGCGGGTCTGCTCGGGCCGTGGCAGGCCCTCGCCGGCTCGACCTAGAGCCTCCACAGCAAGTTGGGCAGCACGACCAATGGGAGTGTCGTCCATCGGGGGCGGTGTTTCACGTGAAACATCGTCCCCGATCGACTCGGTTCGGGGACCGGGGACCGGATCGGTCATCGGTCCCGCGATGTTGGCGTCGGACCGCAAGGATTCACTCTCCTCGACTTCAGGCTCGCAATGAACAGAGCCTCCCATGCCATCGGGGTCGTGAACCAGCGAGGCCCGTGCTTCTGTGGAGAAATCCACCTCTGTGGACAACTCCGTGCCCTCTTCGGGGGACGCGCTTCGGCCAGGAGAGGCTCTTTTCCCGAAGGATCCCAGGGATCCCAGCGGGTTACGGTCGCGGGGTTCGGCCGCGGCACGACCGCGACCGATGATGCCGTGCAGCAATGAGCGACGTTTCACGTGAAACACGATGCACAGGGCGCGGGGTCGCCATCGCGCGACACTCCGGCATGCATAGGTTCGGCAGCTTGTGTGGAGTACGTCTCGTCGTCAAGACGGATCAGTCACCATGCCTCCGCCCCGACGACGTACACCCACCGTCCGGCATCCCCGCCGGACCGGGGTCAGCGGCGCCTGCGGGTCCTCCCCGTCCGCGCCGCCTTCGCCCGTTTGGCCGCGAACCGAACACCGCCTGGGCTCTCCCCGACCTCCACACGCACCACCGTGGCCAGGGGCTCCACAACGCCCTCGCCGACGTGCAGCACCGAGGTGTCGACGGCGCCGAGCTTGCTCAGGGCGGCTCCGGCGCTCTTGACCTCTTCCTCCGCGGTGTCGCCCTTGAGAAGCAGCATCTCTCCGTACGGACGCAGGAGCGGGACTCCCCAGGCCGCGAGACGGTCCAGAGGAGCCACCGCCCGGGCCGTCACCACGTGGACCGGAGGCAGCTTGCCGAGGACCTCCTCGGCCCGCCCACGGACCACGGTGACGTGGTCGAGCCCGAGCAGCTCGACGACCTCGTTGAGGAAGTTCGTGCGCCGCAGCAGCGGCTCAAGCAGTGTGATCTTGAGGTCCGGGCGGACAAGGGCCAGAGGGATGCCGGGCAGACCGGCCCCGGACCCGACGTCGCACACGGTCACGCCCTCCGGAACCACTTCCGAGAGCACGGCGCAGTTCAACAGATGCCGTTCCCACAGACGAGGCACTTCGCGAGGACCGATCAGACCGCGCTGAACTCCCACGTCGGCCAGCAACTCCGCGAAGCGAACCGCGTCCGCGAAGCGATCACCGAATACCGCCCGAGCCTGCTCGGGCGCAGGGGGGAGCTCCGCTGCCTCCGTCACGGGGAACCGTCCTTCCGTACCGCTTGAGCGCATGACGCGCTGACTACAAGGACTATCAGGAACTATCGACAAGCACCGGGCTGACAAAATTCGGCCCCGCCTGCGAACACAGACGGGGCCGGAAGTACGACGTGCTTGATCAGGCGGGGAGCACGACGACGAACCGCTGGGGCTCCTCGCCCTCGGACTCGCTGCGCAGGCCGGCCGCCTTGACGGCGTCGTGCACCACCTTGCGCTCGAAGGGCGTCATCGGATCCATCTTCACCGGCTCACCGGAGCTCCTGACCTCGGCCGCGGTCTTCGCGCCCAGCTCGGAGAGCTCCTCGCGCTTCTTGGCGCGATAGCCCGCGATGTCCAGCATCAGCCGGCTGCGGTCTCCGGTCTCCCGGTGCACGGCCAGGCGTGTGAGCTCCTGGAGCGCCTCCAGCACCTCGCCGTCACGGCCGACCAGCTTCTGCAGGTCACGGCTGTTGGAATCACTGATGATCGAGACAGCCGCACGGTCGGCCTCGACATCCATGTCGATGTCGCCGTCGAGGTCGGCGATGTCCAGCAGACCCTCAAGGTAGTCGGCCGCGATCTCGCCCTCCTGCTCCAGGCGGGTCAGGGTGTCGCCACCCTCAGGGGCAGCGGAGGTGGTGCCTTCCGTCACGGGATGGACTCCTTCTTGCTTACTTCTTGGACGGGGACTTGGGCCGCTGCGGACCCTTGCGCTGTCCGGACTGGGCCTTGCTCCGGGTGCCACCGGATGCGGGCTTACCGCCGGACGCGGGCTTGCCACCCGCGGGCTTGGGGTCGGGCTTGGCGTCCTGCGGTTCGTCGGACTTGCTGAGGGAGGTCTTCGGCTCGGACTCGCCCGCTGCCTTGGCACCGCCCTGGACCGTGCCCGACTGCCGCTGGGACTTGCTCTGCCGCTTGGGCTGCTGGCGCTTGGGAGCCGCGCCTGCCACCGGGGTGCCGTCCTCGGTCTCGACCAGGGTCGAGGCCTCGCTCTTCACCACGTTGCCGTCGGCCTGGGCCGCCAGTCCGGCCTTGGTCAGGCCGTTGATGAACTTGCGCTCGAACTCGTTGCGGTCACGGCCCTTGGCGACGATGGCCTTGACGATGGCCTTCTCTCCACGCCCGCGGGTCTTGCCGTGCTGCGTGACGTGCTTGTTCAGGCGCTCCAGGTAGGAGGCCTGGGCCTTGGAACCCGGCGTCGGGTTGTTGCGGATGACGTACATCTGCTGGCCCATGGTCCACACGTTGGTGGTCAGCCAGTAGACGAGGACACCGACGGGGAAGTTGATACCGAAGACGGCGAACATGACCGGGAAGACGTACATCAGCATCTTCTGCTGCTGCATGAACGGCGTCTTGACCGTGGTGTCGACGTTCTTCGTCATCAGCTGACGCTGCGTGTAGAACTGCGAGAACGACATCAGGACGATCATGATCGCCGTGACGACGCGCACGTCGGTGATCGAGGAGCCCAGTGCTTCGACCTTGGCGCTGCCGTCCGTGAACTTCGCGGCCAGCGGGGCACCGAAGATGTGCGCCTTCTGCGCGCTCTCCAGCAGCCGGTCGTTGATCACGCCGATGGTGTCGTTCGACGCGATGCCGTTGAGCACGTGGTAGAGGGCGAAGAAGAACGGCGACTGCGCCAGGATGGGAAGGCACGAGGAGAGCGGGTTGGTACCCGTCTCCTTGTACAGCTTCATCATCTCTTCGGACTGGCGCTGCTTGTCGTTCTTGTAGCGCTCCTGGATCTTCTTCATCTCGGGCTGCAGCGTCTGCATCGCCCGGGTGGCCTTGATCTGCTTCACGAAGAGCGGGATCAGGCAGATACGGATCAGGATCACCAGGGACACGATGGACAAGCCCCAGGCCCAGCCCGTGTCGGGGCCGAAGATGGCGCCGTACACCGAGTGGAACTGGACGATGACCCAGGAAACGGGTGTCGTGATGAAGCTGAAAATACTGGCAATCGTGTCCACTAATCAGGCTCCTTGAGCATGGGACGGGGTCTCGGCGGCCGGGCTTGAGGGATGGTTGGACATACCGTGCCCCTCGGTGGCCGGTTCGGCGGCGGAGTTCCCGCCCTTGCGTGCACGCCAGGCGTTGCGCAGCATCTCGTGCCACCGAGGACGCTTGCGCGGCGGGACATGGTCCACACCGCCGAGCGACCACGGATTGCAGCGCAGGATGCGCCAGGCGGTGAGTGCCGTTCCCTTGATCGCACCGTGCCGGTCGATGGCTTGGTACCCGTAGTGGGAACACGACGGGTAGTACTTGCACACCGGCCCGAGCAACGGGCTGATGGTCCACTGGTACATCTTGATGAGAGCCAGCAGCGGGTACTTCATCGCGCGCCCCCTCCCAGCAACCGCTCCAGGGCGGCGTCCAGGTCTCGGGCCAGCTGTGCATGGTCGGCGTCGCCCGCACCGGGCAGCGCTCGTACGACTACCAGGCTACCGGGGGTCAGCCGAGCCACTCGCGTACGCATCAGATGGCGAAGCCGACGCTTCACCTTGTTGCGCACGACGGCTCCGCCCACGGCTTTGCTGACAACGAAACCCGCACGCGTCGGGGGAGTGCTCTCCCCAGGCACGTGCGGGTCTGTTGCACCGCTACGAAGGTGGACGACGAGGAGCGGGCGTCCGGCCCGGCGTCCTCGGCGTACCGCGGTCGCGAAGTCCTCGCGCCGCCTCAGCCGATGCTCGGTAGGCAGCACGTCATGACCTGTTTAGGTAATCAGGCGGACAGGCTGCTGCGACCCTTGCCACGGCGGTTCGCGAGAATCGCGCGGCCGGCACGGGTACGCATCCGCAGGCGGAAGCCGTGGGTCTTGGCGCGACGGCGGTTGTTCGGCTGGAAGGTGCGCTTGCTCACTCGGGGGCTCCAGAAAGAATCGGTGGCGGCGGAGTGCCGTCCTGGCTGTCACCGTGCGCCAACGAGTAGCTCGCATTACGCCCGAGTGCACCGCTTCCCGATCACTCTTCGCGATCTGTGCCCATCGGAGGCAGGCGGCAGCAGCCATCGACAACTCGACCTGGTCACGGTACGCGCGGCTACGCCATCCGGTCAAACCGGCGCCGCACGGGAGACACTGTCCACAGGCTGGGGACAACAACTTGAACCGCATGGGTCGCCCTGACTACCGTGGCCGGACTCCGGTTCGTTCCCTTCTCTCCGCTCCAGCTCATTCGTTCCGGCCGCTGCAGCAGCTTCGTCCACCCCGTTCACCGAGTTCCAACCCAACCCGTCCCAGGAATCACACGTTCGTGGGACCCGTGAGAGAGCGTGCCCTGTGGCTGACGTACCTGCCGATCTTGCCGCAGTGTGGCCACGAGTATTGGAGCAACTTCTCGGGGAGGGCCGCGGGCAGGGTGTCGAGACGAAGGACGAGCACTGGATCAAGCGCTGCCAGCCGCTGGCGCTGGTGGCGGACACCGCACTGCTCGCCGTCCCGAACGAATTTGCGAAGAACGTCCTCGAAGGGCGCCTGGCCCCGATCGTCAGCGAGACGCTGACGCGTGAGTGCGGCCGGCCGATCCGGATCGCGATCACCGTCGACGACTCGATGGGGGACTCCCCCGCACCGCCGACGCCGCCCGTCCAGCAGTCGCAGCAGCGTTACGAGGACCAGGACCGCTCGCCCTCGCAGGGCCGCGACGGCTACCGCGGGTACGGCCGGCACCGCGCGGACGACCGCATGGACGATCATCCGCAGGGCCGCCCCGATCAGCAGCAGCCCTCCCACGAGGACCAGCTCCCGACGGCCCGCCCCGCGTACCCCGACTACCAGCGCCCCGACCCGGGCGCCTGGCCGCGGCCCTCGCAGGACGACTACGGCTGGCAGCAGCAGCGGCTCGGCTTCCCCGATCGCGACCCCTACGCGTCCCCGCCGCGGGACTACCGGCAGCAGCCGGGCCGCTCGCCGTACGACCAGCGCTCCGACTACGACCAGCAGCGGCCCGACTACGACCAGCCCCGCTCCGACTACGACCAGCGTCCCGACCGCCGTGACCGGTCCGAGCCGCCCTCCCCGTCCGGCATGGGCCATGTCCACCGCGGCGGCCCCGTCGGCTCGTCGCTGCCCGCCTCCAGCGGCGCACCGGGCCCGCTGGCCGCGCAGCCGGCGCCCGCGACGGGTCCCGGCGAGCCCACCGCGCGTCTGAATCCGAAGTACCTCTTCGACACCTTCGTCATCGGGGCCTCGAACCGTTTCGCGCACGCGGCCGCGGTCGCCGTGGCAGAGGCTCCGGCCAAGGCGTACAACCCGCTCTTCATCTACGGGGAGTCCGGGCTCGGCAAGACGCACCTGCTGCACGCGATCGGGCACTACGCGCGCAGCCTGTACCCGGGCACGCGGGTGCGGTACGTGAGTTCGGAGGAGTTCACCAACGAGTTCATCAACTCCATCCGCGACGGCAAGGGCGACAGCTTCCGCAAGCGGTACCGCGAGATGGACATCCTGCTCGTCGACGACATCCAGTTCCTGGCGGACAAGGAGTCGACGCAGGAGGAGTTCTTCCACACCTTCAACACGCTCCACAACGCGAACAAGCAGATCGTGCTCTCCAGCGACCGGCCGCCCAAGCAGCTGGTGACGCTGGAGGACCGGCTGAGGAACCGCTTCGAGTGGGGTCTGATCACCGATGTCCAGCCGCCCGAGCTGGAGACCCGGATCGCCATCCTCCGTAAGAAGGCGGTGCAGGAGCAGCTCAACGCCCCGCCGGAGGTGCTGGAGTTCATCGCGTCCCGCATCTCGCGCAACATCCGCGAGCTGGAGGGCGCGCTGATCCGGGTGACGGCGTTCGCGTCGCTCAACCGGCAGCCGGTCGACCTCGGTCTCACCGAGATCGTCCTCAAGGACCTGATCCCCGGCGGTGAGGACTCGTCCCCGGAGATCACCGCGCCGGCCATCATGGCGGCCACCGCCGACTACTTCGGCCTCACGGTGGACGACCTGTGCGGCTCCTCGCGCAGCCGCGTCCTGGTGACGGCCCGCCAGATCGCCATGTACCTCTGCCGCGAGCTGACGGACCTCTCCCTGCCGAAGATCGGCGCCCAGTTCGGCGGCCGCGACCACACGACCGTGATGCACGCCGACCGCAAGATCCGCGCGCTGATGGCCGAGCGCCGCTCGATCTACAACCAGGTCACCGAACTCACGAACCGCATCAAGAACGGCTGACACCCGCCGCGGTACGTCACCGAGGGCGCCCCGGGACTCGTTCCCGAGGGCGCCTTCGCCGTTCCTGCGCCAGCCCGGCAGCGAGGGGCACGCCGTCCTCGGATGCGCTCAGACGCTCCCGTACGCGTCCTGTGGACCGTCTCCCGGAGGCTCCGGACCCCTCTTCGGGCCCCCGGAACCCCTCCCGAACCGCCTCCGGACCCCTCCGGAGCCCCGCCCCGACCGTTTCGCCGTTACCCGACAGCCATCAGCTGTTCGATTACGCGCCTGGTTACGGGCGCCCTCCACAGATTCGGGGACTTTCTTGTGTCCACACCCTGGGGACTGCGAAGTTGTCCAGATCGTGTCCACAGGCACGGCAGCTGAAAGAGAATCAGCCCAGCTCAGTCGCCTGTGGATCCGTGGACAAAAGATCTCCACAGCCTGTGGACAAAGAAATGATCCACAGGCTGTGCGGGAAGTTGTCCACCGGCGACCCACAGGCTAGGGGCAGTTGTCCCCAGTGATCGTCAGCTTCTCCACATCGCTGTCCACTGTTCGGCAACACGACGCGCGTTCTCACCGGGTCGAGTGAAAGGCGTCACACGAAGGTGCCGGGTTGGGCTGTGGGGAACGTGGGTAAAGCTGGGGACGGCGCTGGGGAGAAGTACCCCCTGCCTGTGCACGGAGTGTGCAGAACTTTTCGTCGTCCACAGAAGAGGCGTGTTATCCACCGCCTCCACCCACAGGGTCAGTGGACAAAAAACCTGCTCTGAACTGCGAAAACGGGGTTATCCACGGTATCCACAGCCCCTACTACTACTGACAACTAGAGAGAGCCTGAGAACCGTTTCGAAGCCTGGGCTGTGCACAACTCACGCTCGGAGCCTCGACTGCCGCTCGGAACGACTTGACCCCGAGAGGCACCGACTGTCAGTGCGGTGCGTCAGACTGGTCCCCGGCGACCGGCCCATCGGTGGGCTGAGCAACGCCGAGTCAGACCACGAAGACCGAGCAGGGCGAGAGCGCCGGCAACAGACGGAGGCGGCAACGGTGAAGATCCGGGTGGAACGCGACGTACTCGCGGAGGCAGTGGCCTGGGCGGCACGCAGCCTCCCGGCCCGTCCACCGGCGCCTGTGCTCGCCGGCCTCCTTCTGAAGGCCGAGGAGGGCGCACTGAGCCTCTCCAGCTTCGACTACGAGGTCTCGGCACGCGTCTCCGTGGACGCGGAGATCGACGAGGAAGGCACGGTGCTCGTCTCCGGCCGCCTGCTCGCCGACATCTGCCGCGCCCTCCCCAACCGGCCGGTGGAGATTTCCACAGACGGTGTACGGGCGACCGTGGTCTGCGGCTCCTCACGCTTCACCCTCCACACACTGCCTGTGGAGGAGTACCCGGCGCTGCCGCAGATGCCGGTCGCGACCGGCACCGTCCCCGGTGACGTCTTCGCCTCGGCCGCCGCCCAGGTGGCCATCGCGGCGGGCCGCGACGACACGCTGCCCGTGCTCACCGGTGTGCGCATCGAGATCGAGGGCGACACGGTCACCCTGGCCTCCACCGACCGCTACCGCTTCGCGGTCCGTGAGTTCCTGTGGAAGCCGGAGAACCCCGAGGCGTCCGCGGTCGCCCTGGTGCCCGCCAAGACGCTCCTGGACACCGCCAAGGCGCTCACGAGCGGCGACAGCGTGATCCTGGCGCTGTCCGGCTCCGGAGCCGGTGAGGGCCTGATCGGCTTCGAGGGAGCGGGCCGGCGTACGACCACGCGTCTGCTCGAGGGCGACCTCCCGAAGTACCGCTCGCTGTTCCCGACGGAGTTCAACTCGATCGCCGTCATCGAGACCGCCCCCTTCGTGGAGGCCGTCAAGCGTGTGGCCCTGGTCGCCGAGCGCAACACCCCGGTGCGGCTGAGCTTCGAGCAGGGCGTGCTGATCCTGGAGGCCGGCTCCAGCGACGACGCACAGGCTGTGGAGAGGGTCGACGCCCAGCTGGAGGGCGACGACGTCTCGATCGCCTTCAACCCGACGTTCCTGCTCGACGGACTGAGCGCCATCGACTCCCCGGTCGCGCAGCTCTCCTTCACGACGTCCACCAAGCCGGCGCTCCTCAGCGGCAGGCCCGCGCTGGACGCCGAGGCGGACGAGGCCTACAAGTACCTGATCATGCCGGTGCGGCTCAGCGGCTGACGAAGAGCCGCAGGTGAGGGCATACGTCTGAGCGGCTATGCCCACAGGTGTGCAGGAGAGTCCGGGTTTAGGCTCGGGCGCAGGCACGAAAGTGCCCTCCTGCCACATCGCTAGTGAAGGAACAACCTGATGGAGCTCGGTCTCGTCGGCCTCGGCAAGATGGGCGGCAACATGCGCGAGCGCATTCGCCGCGCAGGCCACACCGTCATCGGATACGACCGCAACGCGGATCTCGCCGATGTCCACAGCCTTGAGGAGCTTGTGGGCAAGCTCAAGGGTCCGCGGGTCGTGTGGGTGATGGTCCCGGCCGGAGCCGCGACGCAGTCCACCGTCGACGAACTGGCCGAGCTGCTCGAGCCGGGTGACGTGGTCGTGGACGGCGGCAACTCGCGCTGGACGGACGACGAGAAGCACTCCGAGGAGCTGGCGGCCAAGGGCATCGGCTTCGTCGACGCCGGCGTCTCAGGGGGCGTGTGGGGCCTGCAGAACGGCTATGCGCTGATGGTCGGCGGCGACGCCGAGCACATCGCCAAGGTCCAGCCGGTCTTCGACGCCCTCAAGCCGGAGGGCGACGCGGGGTTCGTGCACGCGGGCAAGGTCGGCGCCGGGCACTTCTCCAAGATGGTCCACAACGGCATCGAGTACGCCATGATGCAGGCCTACGCCGAGGGCTGGGAGCTCCTCCAGGCCGTCGACTCGGTCACCGACGTTCGCGAGGTCTTCCGGTCCTGGCAGGAGGGCACGGTGATCCGTTCCTGGCTGCTGGACCTGGCGGTCAACGCCCTGGACGAGGACGAGCACCTGGAGCGGCTGCGCGGCTTCGCGCAGGACTCCGGCGAGGGCCGCTGGACCGTCGAGGCGGCCATCGACAACGCGGTACCGCTGCCCGCGATCACCGCGTCGCTGTTCGCCCGCTTCGCGTCCCGGCAGGACGACTCGCCGCAGATGAAGATGATCGCGGCACTGCGCAACCAGTTCGGCGGCCACGCCGTCGAGAAGAAGTAGCCCGGAGGCGGTCCGGAGGATTCCGGCAGCGGTTCGGGAGAAGAAGCAGTCCACGGGTCCGCACCGCGGATCCACAGCTCCGGGGGAGGTCGGCGAACGACCATGCACGTCACGCATCTGTCGCTGGCCGACTTCCGCTCGTACGCCCGGGTCGAGGTTCCGCTCGACCCGGGCGTCACCGCGTTCGTGGGGCCCAACGGCCAGGGCAAGACCAACCTCGTCGAGGCGGTCGGCTATCTCGCCACCCTCGGCAGCCACCGGGTCTCGTCCGACGCGCCACTCGTGCGGATGGGCGCCGAGCGGGCGATCATCAGGGCCAACATCCGCCAGGGCGATCGCCAGCAGCTCGTGGAACTCGAACTGAACCCCGGCAAGGCGAACCGCGCCCGCATCAACAGGTCCTCGCAGGTCAGACCCCGTGACGTGCTCGGCATCGTACGGACCGTGCTGTTCGCGCCCGAGGACCTGGCGCTGGTCAAGGGCGACCCCGGTGAGCGCCGGCGGTTCCTCGACGAGCTGATCACCGCGCGCTCCCCGCGGATGGCGGGCGTGCGCTCGGACTACGACCGGGTCCTGAAGCAGCGCAACACCCTCCTGAAGTCGGCCGCGCTCGCCCGCCGACACGGTGGGCGCACGATGGACCTCTCCACCCTCGACGTGTGGGACCAGCACCTCGCGCGCGTGGGCGCCGAGCTGCTCGCCCAACGGCTCGACCTGATCGCCATGCTCCAGCCGCTCACCGACAAGGCGTACGAGCAGCTGGCGCCCGGCGGCGGTCCGGTGGCCCTGGAGTACAGGCCCTCCTCGCCCGGGATCACCGGGCACGCGCGCGAGGAGCTGTACGAACAGCTGACGGCGGCCCTGGTGGAGAGCCGCAAGCAGGAGATCGAACGGGGGATCACCCTCGTGGGCCCCCACAGGGACGAACTACTGCTCAAACTTGGCCAGCTGCCCGCGAAGGGATACGCGTCACACGGCGAGTCCTGGTCGTACGCGCTGTCGCTGCGCCTCGCCTCGTACGACCTGCTGCGGGCCGAGGGCAACGAACCGGTGCTGGTCCTCGACGACGTGTTCGCCGAGCTGGACACCCGCCGCCGTGAACGCCTCGCCGAACTGGTGGCCCCCGGCGAGCAGGTGCTCGTGACGGCCGCGGTCGGCGACGACGTGCCCGGCGTACTGGCGGGGACGCGGTACGCCGTGTCCGAGGGCGCCGTGGAGCGCGTATGAGCGAGAACACACCCGACCCGAAGAACACCCCGAAGAGCACTCCCGAGCCCTCCGGGGTCGACCTCGCGCGCGTGGCCCTGCGCGCGGCGAAGGAGCAGGCACGCGCGCGCGGGGACGCGGTGCGGGACAAGAAGCAGGCGCGTCGTGGCGGTCTGCGCTCCGGCGCGCACGCCGACGGGCGCGATCCCATGGCCCTCGGTTCCGCCATCAACCGGCTCATCACCGAGCGCGGCTGGGAGACCCCGGCCGCCGTCGGCGGGGTCATGGGCCGCTGGCCGCAGATCGTCGGGGACGACCTGGCCAAGCACTGCGTACCGGAGAAGTACGACGAGGACGAGCGGGTACTGGTCGTGCGGTGCGACTCGACGGCCTGGGCCACCAACCTGCGGCTGCTCGCTCCGCAGCTGGTCGCCCGCCTGAACGAGGACCTCGGGCACGGCACGGTGAGGCTGATCAAGGTGCTGGGCCCCGGGGGTCCCGCCCACCGCTACGGCCCCCTGCGCGCCCCCGGCAGCACGGGTCCCGGCGACACCTACGGGTGAGCCAGACCGGGCGGTATGCCGTCCGTAGCGCGGGGTTGACACCCGGAAGCGCTGAGTGCCGCTCTGCGCCTCTTTGAGCCCGGGTCCGCATATGGGGAGTCGGTGGAGACCGGTTCAGGGCGGCACATGCGGACTCAGGTACCGGCAAACCCCCATCACTGTCGGCGCTACCGGTAGACTGGAAGCTAATCCCGCCCCACTTGTGGGACACACCGAGCAACGCTGACAAAGGCTTACCGACGTAACACGCCGCAGCCGCTCCGGACACCCTCCTCCGAGGGGACCCGGAGCTTGGCTTGTGCTGTGCCAGAAAGGGCGCTTCGTGGCCGATTCCGGCAACCCCAACGAGAACATCCCGTCCACCGACGCGGCCGCGAAAAGCGGGTCTCACTCCTCGAACGGCGAGGTCACGGCCTCGTACGACGCCAGCGCCATCACCGTCCTGGAGGGTCTGGACGCGGTCCGCAAGCGACCCGGTATGTATATCGGCTCGACCGGCGAGCGCGGACTGCACCACCTCGTGTACGAGGTGGTGGACAACTCCGTCGACGAGGCGCTGGCCGGCCACGCGGACACGATCGACGTCACGATCCTTCCCGACGGCGGTGTCCGCGTCGTCGACAACGGCCGAGGCATCCCGGTGGGCATCGTGCCCTCCGAGGGCAAGCCCGCCGTCGAGGTCGTCCTGACCGTGCTGCACGCGGGCGGCAAGTTCGGGGGCGGCGGTTACGCGGTCTCCGGTGGTCTGCACGGCGTGGGCGTCTCCGTCGTGAACGCGCTGTCCACCAAGGTGGCCGTCGAGATCAGGACCGACGGACGCCGCTGGACGCAGGACTACAAGCTGGGCGTCCCGACGGCTCCGCTGGCCGAGCACGAGGCCACGGACGAGACCGGCACCTCGGTCACCTTCTGGGCCGACGGGGACATCTTCGAGACCACGGACTACTCCTTCGAGACGCTCTCGCGGCGCTTCCAGGAGATGGCGTTCCTCAACAAGGGTTTGACCATCAAACTCACTGATGAGCGCGACTCGGCGAAGGCCACGGTGGGCGCCGACGAGGCCGGTGCGGACGAGCCCGTGGAGGTCAAGTCCGTCACGTACCACTACGAGGGCGGCATCGTCGACTTCGTGACGTACCTCAACTCCCGCAAGGGCGAGGTCATCCACCCCACGGTGATCGACATCGAGGCCGAGGACAAGGAGCGCATGCTCTCCCTCGAAGTCGCGATGCAGTGGAACGGCGGCTACAGCGAGGGTGTGTACTCCTTCGCCAACACCATCCACACCCATGAGGGCGGTACGCACGAGGAGGGCTTCCGTGCGGCGCTCACCGGTCTCATCAACCGGTACGCGCGCGACAAGAAGCTGCTGCGCGAGAAGGACGACAACCTCACGGGCGACGACATCCGCGAGGGTCTGACGGCGATCATCTCGATCAAGCTGGGCGAGCCGCAGTTCGAGGGCCAGACCAAGACCAAGCTGGGCAACACCGAGGCGAAGACCTTCGTACAGAAGGTCGTGCACGAGCACATCAGCGACTGGCTGGACCGCAACCCGAACGAGGCCGCGGACATCATCCGCAAGTCCATCCAGGCGGCCACCGCGCGCGTGGCGGCCCGCAAGGCCCGCGACCTCACCCGCCGCAAGGGGCTCCTGGAGACGGCGTCGCTGCCGGGCAAGCTGAGCGACTGCCAGTCGAACGACCCCACCAAGTGCGAGATCTTCATCGTCGAGGGTGACTCCGCCGGCGGTTCGGCCAAGTCCGGCCGGAACCCCCAGTACCAGGCGATCCTCCCGATCCGAGGAAAGATCCTCAACGTCGAGAAGGCGCGGATCGACAAGATCCTGCAGAACCAGGAGATCCAGGCGCTGATCTCGGCCTTCGGCACCGGGGTCCACGAGGACTTCGACATCGCGAAGCTCCGCTATCACAAGATCATCCTGATGGCGGACGCCGACGTCGACGGCCAGCACATCAACACCCTGCTGCTGACCTTCCTGTTCCGCTTCATGCGTCCGCTGGTCGAGGCCGGGCACGTCTTCCTGTCCCGTCCGCCGCTCTACAAGATCAAGTGGGGTCGCGACGACTTCGAGTACGCGTACTCGGACCGTGAGCGCGACGCCCTGATCGAGCTCGGCCGACAGGCCGGCAAGCGCGTCAGGGAGGACTCGATCCAGCGCTTCAAGGGTCTCGGTGAGATGAACGCCGAGGAGCTGCGCATCACGACCATGGACCAGGAGCACCGCGTCCTCGGCCAGGTCACCCTCGACGACGCCGCCCAGGCCGACGACCTCTTCTCGGTCCTGATGGGCGAGGACGTCGAAGCACGCCGCGCGTTCATCCAGCGCAACGCCAAGGACGTCCGCTTCCTCGACATCTGAGTCGGTCTCAGCTGACCGCGTCAGAAAGGATCTGCACCAGCAATGACCGACGAGACACCCATTTCCCCCACCGGTCCGGGCATCCCCGCAGGCATCCCTGTGGAAGAGGGCGGCACCCTGCAGCGTGTCGAGCCCGTCGGGCTCGAAACCGAGATGCAGCGCTCGTACCTCGACTACGCGATGTCCGTCATCGTGTCGCGCGCGCTGCCCGACGTACGGGACGGTCTCAAGCCCGTCCACCGCCGCGTCCTGTACGCCATGTACGACGGCGGTTACCGGCCCGAGAAGGGCTTCTACAAGTGCGCCCGCGTCGTCGGCGACGTCATGGGCAACTACCACCCGCACGGCGACTCCTCGATCTACGACGCGCTGGTCCGTCTCGCGCAGCCGTGGTCGATGCGGATGCCGCTGGTGGACTCGAACGGCAACTTCGGTTCCCCGGGCAACGACCCGGCCGCCGCCATGCGGTACACCGAGTGCAAGATGATGCCGCAGTCCATGGAGATGGTCCGCGACATCGACGAGGACACCGTCGACTTCACGGACAACTACGACGGCCGCTCCCAGGAGCCGACCGTCCTCCCCGCCCGCTTCCCGAACCTGCTGATCAACGGCTCGGCGGGCATCGCGGTCGGCATGGCCACCAACATCCCGCCGCACAACCTGCGCGAGGTCGCCTCCGGCGCCCAGTGGTACCTGGAGAACCCCGAGGCCTCGCACGAGGACCTCCTGGACGCGCTGATCGAGCGCATCAAGGGCCCCGACTTCCCGAGCGGCGCCCTGGTGGTCGGCCGCAAGGGCATCGAGGAGGCCTACCGCACGGGCCGTGGTTCCATCACGATGCGCGCGGTCATCGAGGTCGAGGAGATCCAGAACCGCCAGTGCCTGGTGGTCACCGAGCTCCCCTACCAGGTGAACCCCGACAACCTGGCGCAGAAGATCGCCGACCTGGTCAAGGACGGCAAGGTCGGCGGCATCGCGGACGTCCGGGACGAGACCTCGTCGCGTACGGGCCAGCGCCTGGTCATCGTCCTGAAGCGGGACGCGGTCGCCAAGGTCGTCCTGAACAACCTGTACAAGCACACCGACCTGCAGACGAACTTCGGCGCCAACATGCTGGCGCTGGTGGACGGCGTGCCGCGCACCCTCTCGCTCGACGCGTTCATCCGGCACTGGGTGACGCACCAGATCGAGGTCATCGTCCGGCGTACGCGGTTCCGGCTGCGCAAGGCCGAGGAGCGCGCGCACATCCTGCGCGGCCTCCTGAAGGCCCTGGACGCCATCGACGAGGTCATCGCGCTGATCCGGCGCAGCGACACCGTCGAGATCGCGCGCGAGGGCCTGATGGGCCTCCTGGAGATCGACGAGATCCAGGCCAACGCCATCCTTGAGATGCAGCTGCGCCGGCTGGCGGCCCTGGAGCGCCAGAAGATCGTCGCCGAGCACGACGAGCTGCAGGCGAAGATCCGCGAGTACAACGCGATCCTGGCCTCGCCCGAGCGGCAGCGCGCCATCATCAGCGAGGAACTGACCGCGATCGTCGACAAGTTCGGTGACGACCGCCGCTCCAAGCTGGTGCCCTTCGACGGCGACATGTCCATGGAGGACCTGATCGCCGAGGAGGACATCGTCGTCACCATCACGCGCGGTGGCTACATCAAGCGCACCAAGGCCGAGGACTACCGCTCGCAGAAGCGCGGCGGCAAGGGCGTACGCGGGACGAAGCTCAAGGAAGACGACATCGTCGACCACTTCTTCGTGTCGACGACCCACCACTGGCTGCTGTTCTTCACCAACAAGGGCCGGGTCTACCGCGCGAAGGCGTACGAGCTTCCCGACGCCGGGCGTGAGGCGCGCGGCCAGCACGTCGCGAACCTGCTGGCCTTCCAGCCGGACGAGGCGATCGCCGAGATCCTCGCGATCCGCGACTACGAAGCGGTGCCCTATCTGGTCCTCGCGACCAAGGGCGGGCTGGTGAAGAAGACATCCCTGAAGGATTACGATTCGCCGCGTTCCGGAGGCGTCATCGCGATCAATCTCCGTGAGACGGAGGACGGTTCCGACGACGAACTGATCGGAGCCGAGCTGGTTTCGGCAGAGGATGATCTGCTTCTGATCAGCAAGAAGGCCCAATCGATCAGGTTCACCGCGACGGACGACGCGCTGCGGCCCATGGGCCGTGCCACCTCGGGCGTCAAGGGAATGAGCTTCCGCGAGGGCGACCAGCTCCTCTCGATGAATGTTGTTCGACCCGGTACGTTCGTGTTCACTGCCACAGACGGTGGGTACGCGAAGCGGACCGCTGTCGACGAGTACCGCGTCCAGGGTCGCGGTGGCCTGGGTATCAAGGCCGCCAAGATCGTCGAGGACCGTGGCTCGCTCGTCGGCGCGCTGGTGGTCGAGGAGACGGACGAGATCCTCGCCATCACACTGTCCGGCGGTGTGATTCGCACGCGAGTCAACGAGGTCAGGGAGACGGGCCGTGACACCATGGGCGTTCAACTGATCAACCTGGGCAAGCGCGATGCCGTCGTCGGTATCGCACGTAATGCCGAGGCCGGTCGCGAGGCCGAGGAAGTCGACGGGGTGGTCGACGACTCGGACGAGGTCGAGTCGGCCGTCGGTACGGACGAGGGCGAGCCGTCCTCGGACGAGTAGCGCGAGGAGTGAGTCATCGTGAGCGGAGCCACGGGCGCCGGTTCGACCGATACGGAAACGGACGGCGGCCGTGGCTCCGCCACGGAGGCGACTGACTCCCATGACTCTCATGGATCCCAGGGGGGAACTGTGACGGACACCCGAGGCCCACAGACGCCGCAGTACGCGGCCGGTGCGGCCCCAGGCTCGCCGGTGCCTCCGGGCCCGGCTGCACCTTCCGGTACGGCCGTGCCGCCGGGTTCGCCCCTCCCGGGCGAGCGGCAGCCGCAGCAGGCCGCCCAGCCGTACCACCCGCCTCAGGCGTACGCGGCGCACACGGCGCCCGGGGGCGCCGTCCGCCGGCCGCGCACCGGGGCGCGCACCACGCCCCGTACGCGCAAGGCCCGGCTGCGGGTGGCCAAGGCCGACCCCTGGTCGGTCATGAAGGTCAGCTTCCTGCTCTCCATCGCGCTCGGGATCTGCACGATCGTCGCGGCCGCCGTGCTGTGGATGGTCATGGACGCCATGGGCGTCTTCTCCACCGTGGGCGGCACGATCTCCGAGGCCACCGGCTCGAACGAGTCGAACGGCTTCGATCTGCAGTCGTTCCTGTCGCTGCCGCGCGTCCTGATCTTCACGTCGATCATCGCCGTCATCGACGTCGTCCTGGCCACCGCGCTCGCCACCCTCGGCGCGTTCATCTACAACCTCTCCGCGGGCTTCGTCGGCGGTATCGAGCTCACGCTCGCCGAGGACGAGTAAACGTTGTCACCACGGCTTCACCGCGAGAGCGCATCCCGGCCCGGGGTGCGCTCTCGCGCTGTCGGGGGTGCACCTCTGTGCGGCCGGCGGGTGCGTTTTCGGTCTGTCCGGGCAGGCCGGGGCGGGCCCCGGATACCGATTTTGGGACTGGCCCCGTCGTGCGCTAATCTTCAGAGGTCAGCGCGCGGGACATACACCGCAGAGCGCGGCGGGGCTATAGCTCAGTTGGTTAGAGCGCATCCCTGATAAGGATGAGGCCACAGGTTCAAATCCTGTTAGCCCCACCAGTTCAAAGACCTCCAGGCCATCGTGCCTGGGGGTTTTTGGCATTTGTGGCTCGTATCCAGAGCCTGTTCCCGAAGTCCCGAAGTCCCGAAGTCCCGAAGTGCCGAAGTGCCGAAGTGCCGGTGGCCCGGGGCGGTGGTGCGCCGGTGCTCTCGAATGGGGTCTGTGTGCTCGGCCAACGGCAGCGTTGAGGATCTGAGGGAGCTGGGGCCCTGAGAGTCACAGGAATGCCTGAGGGTGCCTGAGAAGCCCTGAGGGCTGTCGGGAGCGCGCCCGGTCGGGAAACGGTGGGGGTTTCCACGTTCGGCGGCTGACCGGCCGTCAGGGGGCGCGCGGTGCCTCCTCGTCGGGATGCCCAGGGGTGATCGCATCTACGGCATGCGTGTAGTGCCAAGTGCTGCTTTATGTGAATGAGAATGCAACCCATCGATCTGCGAGCTACGTGTCCATGCAGATGCCGCTGGTCAAGGCTTGAGCTTGTGACCAGGTACTTTCAGTCGAATGGGGCGTCCGGCGTGAGTGCGCCGGACCTGGGCGGGGACGTCGCCGTCGAGGGCGAGGACCTGCCCGCGCTGCTGGAGCGCCTTCTTGGTGAGTCGCAGGACAGGACCCGGAAGGACCTGGCCGCGTAAGCCGGTATCTCCTATCCGACGCTCAACGCTCGGAAGAACCGGACGCGTGGGACGTCCCGCATCGATGCGGAGCGGTTGCGTGCGATGGCCGAGGCGTTCCGTCGCTGGAGTGTGCGGACTGCGCCGCGGGAGTTGTTCGGCGCCGTGGGCCGGCCGGTGCCCGGACCCCATGGGGACGAACGCGAGGCGCACCTGCTCAAGCTCAGCCACGCGATCTGACCGCCCGTATGCCGGTGTGTCCGTCTGCCCGGAGTGCGTCCCTCTTTTCTGCGGCCTTCGTAGGGCGCCTTCGAATCGAACCGGTCGGCGAAGTCCGCATCGTCGAGGCGCCGGTCGCCGTCGTCGAAAAGTCGGGTGTCGTCGAAGCGTCGGGCGTCGGCCTGCCAGGTCCTCGGCATCGCTGCGGGCGTAGGCCCTTCATCCCGGCTGGACGGCTCCTGGTACGAGGTCATCCCCGAGTCGCTGAGCCGACGGCGGCCAGGACCGGAGCGGGCGCCGGCGCCGGGAGCTGGACCGAGGCCGGGGCCGGTGCCGAGGCCGGTGCCGGGAACGAGGACTGTGAGGGGAGCGTGACGGCGCTGCTGACGGGTGCGGCATCCATGGCGGGTGCCGGTGCTGCTGCCCGTGCGGTCTGTGCCGCGGGTACGTCGACAGTGCCGGTCGTCATGTGGGTCGTGCCGCAGGGGTGGGCGGGTGCCACGACTGCATCCCTCGTGACAGGTTCCCTCGTGGCGCGTCCCCTCGCGGCGGAGTCCGTCGTATCGACGGCAGTAGGTACTGCGGCGCTCATGGCGGCGGTGACGACCGCTGGTGCCTCGGCGCTGTCCCGTGTGACGGCGACTTCCGCGTCCGTCGCATCCGTCGCGTCCGTCGGCGGGCGGTGTCGGCAGGACGGTGAGGAGCCGTGCGCCTCCGCGTGGATGCGCTGTTTCATCGTGGGTGGCAGGGAACTCGCCCGCGGGCGGCTCCAGATGGGCTCCTCCTGCGCCGTCGCTTCCTGCGGGGTGTTGATGTTGCGCGCTGCCTCCGTCGCGGGTACGGCGGCGACGGCGGTCGTCGTGATCAGTCCGAGTGACGTGCACAGCGCGAGGAAGGCGGTGACGACCGCGGTCCACAGGTTCATGACGTTGTTGCGAGTCATGGTTCCTCTCCTTTCGGGTGGGTGGATTTGCATACTTTCCTCATGATGTGTATGTCGGTTGCGAAGTGACGGACCGACGCCCGTGGCGCGGCGATCTTCTGATGAACACCACTCGGATGGGCTCAATGCTCATTAAATGAGCGGAAGCATGAGGAAAGCGGGGCGAAATAACCCACGGTGAGGATGTGATCACCCTCCGATCCGAGTGGTCGGCCCCGGTCGTACTGCGCTGCCCCGACGGGCAGTTGAGGCCCCGACGCAGGTCACCGATCGGTATCGGCCGGTGTGTATAGTCGGGCGCCAGAAGTCCCCAACGCCTAAGAAAGACGAGGTCTCGCGGTGAAGAAGCTTCTCCTGGTCGCACTGGCCGCCATCGGCGGGCTCCTCGTGTACCGCCAGATCCAGGCGGATCGCGCCGAGCAGGACCTGTGGACGGAGGCGACCGACTCCGTGCCCACGGGTTCGTGAGTGTCGACCACAGTCTCAGTACAAACCCCGGCCGCCTTGCTGCGGCCGGGGTTTTGTGTTGCCCGGGCGCGCACGGCTCGGTGAGTGCAGGATGGTCGAGGCTTCGCGGGCGTTCGGGACAGTGTCGGAACAGCGACGGCGCCGACCCGCGGGAGCCCGTCGAGTGAGGGTCCGGGTTACGGCGAGGGGGCGCGTGATGGGGCGGCGCACGAGAGGGTGGCGCGGCCGTACGGTCCTGGCCGGGGCGGCGCTGCTCTCGGTCGTGGTACCGGCGGGGCGGGCGACGACGGCGACAGCGGCCGACGCTCCCCCTCCCTACCGTTTCGCCGCTGACGCCGAGCGGATCGAGGGCGCGGACCAGCCCACCGACGCCGAGCGCCTGACACCCGGCACGTCCTACCGGAGCACCATCCGCGACAACGGAAAGCTCTACTACGGGCTGCGGCTCGACGAGGCCTCCGACGCCTCCAGTGCGTACGTGTCGGCCACCGCCGTACCGAAGCCGGGCACGAAGGTCATGTACTCGGACGGCATCAAGGTGTCCCTCCAGGACCCCGACGGTCACCGATGCTTCTCCGGGGATGCCGGCATCGCCCGCTTCGGACCCACCGAGAGCCCGCGTCCGCTGACCGCCTGGGCGTCGCGAAGGACCGGCCCCGGCGCGTACACCTGCAAGAACGCCGGTACGTACTCGGTGCTCGTCGAGCGTACGAGCGGGCCCGGCTCCTCGTTGGACGACTGGGAGCTGGAACTCCAGTACGTCTCGGAGCCCGCTCTGGAGAAGGCCGCTTCGACGGCCGCCCCGCAGGTGTGGGACTCCGCGTCCCCCCAGGCACTCGAAGGCCCTGCCCTGGCCCGTGAGGGAGGTGCGGGCTTCAGCGGGGCGCGCTCGCTGGAGCAGGGCGTCTGGAAGGACGGGATCCGGGCCGGGCAGACGCTCTTCTACCGCGTTCCCGTCGACTGGGGGCAGCAGCTGGACGCCACCGCCGAACTGGGCCAGGCGAGCGGCGACGGCTATCTGGGGAACGCGCTCGTCATGTCGCTCCACAATCCCGTACGCGCCCTGGTGGACGACGCCGGCACCGGATACGACGGCTCGCGGAAGCAGACCGCGCTGAAACCGCTGCCCCCGGTCGCCTACGAGAACCGGTTCGCCGTCGACGACCGGGTCGGCGGTATGCGGTTCGCCGGCTGGTACTACCTCGTCGTGCATCTCTCGGCGGGGATGTCGGACAAGTTCGGCGACGGGCCGTTCGGGCTGACGCTGCGCGTAAGGGTGAGGGGTACGGCCGAGGAGGCACCGGCCTACAGCGGTGCCGCCGTGCCGCGTGACGTCTTCGAGGTCTCCGCGCAGGACAGGGACGCCGCGGCGAGTGGCAGCGCGGCGACCGGTGGAGACGGCGGTGGCAGTGGCTCTTCGGGCGAGAACTCCGCGATGAAGGCGGTGGCCGTGGGCGGGATCGGCACCGGGTGCGTCCTTGTGTTGGGGCTCGCGATGTGGACGGTGGTCGCCCGGCGGCGGGCTGGGGCAGGGACCGCTGAGGGTGCCGTGCCCGTTGCCGGCGGCGGAGCCGCACGGACGTACGGACGGTCCCGGGGCCGGTAGCTCAACGGGTCTGCCAGCCAGCCGGGGGCTAGGGGGCTAGGAGCTCCGGGAGGTCCGGGCCCGGTTCAGATCCGTGCCAGGGCCCAGAATCCGACCGCGAAGCAGATCAGCGCGAGCAGGAGCACCGGGACCGTCACCGCCATGGGCGGTCCGGGCCGCCGCCGTGACCGTCTGGCGCGGTGCCGCGCAACCGGCTGCGGCTGAGGCGGAACCTGAACGCCTTGAGCGGTGTATGAAGCAGTAGAGGCTGTGTCACCCGGCTGTGACTGCGGCAGCGGTAGAGGCAGCGGCATGGATTGGGGCAGGGGCAGCGGAAGTGCCGACTGGGGGGATTGCGGCTGTGGTGGTGGCGTAGGCGCAGAAGCTGGGGCGGGAGCCGTTGGGTACGGGGCCTGGGGGGAGGGCACGTGGGTGGGTTCGTACGACTGCGACGTGGAGTAGGCGGAATCCGGGAGTTCGCGCGGTGCGGGGGGAGTAAGGGACTGCTTTTCCCGCAGCGGGGGCGGCAGGTGGAAGCTGCCGGTGTCCGAGGGGGTGGGGGGCTGCGGGGGAAAGGGATCGATGGTCGGCTGGGGCGGTATGCCACCGGTCCACCGCCCGGAAGTGGAAGCGAAAGGGGTGGGGGAGGGACCGGTCGGTGGGGGACCGACCGCTGGAGGGCCGGCCGCAGGGGGACCGCCCGCTGGGGAAGCGCCCGCTGGGGAAGCGGCTCCCGTATCGGCTTCCGGAGAGGCTGTGCCCGGGGCTGGACCCGATGCCGTTCCCGACGCTCTGTCCGTCCGCTGGGCCTGTCCTGGTTCCGCCCCCGGTCCTGGCCCCTGTCCTGGCCCCGGTATCTGTTCGGAGACGGTCGCCCGGGACGTCGTGGCAGCGGTGGCAGCCCTGGCAGTCGTGCTCGTGAGGGGGCCTTCGGGGCCGAACCCGGCCGGAAGCGGGCCGAGTTGGTCGAATATCTCTATCAGCTCGTCGTCGGGGCCGGGCTCCGGGAGGAGCTCCCTGGCCGAGACGAGCGCCTTGCGCGCTCCGTTGGCCGTGCGGAACCGCGCGTGCGGGTCCGGTTCGAGCAGAGACGCCACGACCTGCCACAGAGGCTCGGGAATCCCCTTCGGGGCGCCCGGCGTGCCATGGGTCCCGAAGTGCTCGACCAGCGCCTTGGCGTCGGGTTTGGCCCCTTCCAGGAGGAAGAGAGCGACCAGGCCCACGGCGAAGAGGTCGGCGGGGAAGTCCGGGTCGGCGCCGATCAGCTGCTCGGGGGCGAAGTAACCGGGCGTTCCCACCACGTAGTTGGTCTCGGTGAGCCGCGGCTCACCGAGGCGCATCGAGATGCCGAAGTCGGACAGCCGCAGCCGCGGACGGCTCGTGCCGGTCGACTCCAGCAGGATGTTGGCGGGCTTGATGTCCCGGTGCACGATCCCCTCCGCGTGCACCGCGGCGAGTCCCGCCAGCAGCTGGTCGAGCAGGGTGCAGACGAAGGCCGGAGGCAGCGGGCCGTAGTCCCCGATCAGATGGACCAGGGATCCACCGCCGACGAGATCCATGGTGAACAGGACCTTGTCGTCGTCGGCCGCCCAGCTGGCGGGAGCGAGCACATGGGGGTGGTCGATCCGGACCGCCTGCTCGCGCACGAACCGCAGCAGCGAGTGGGCGTCGCTCTGCTGGAGCACCTTGGCGGCCACATACCGGCGCCGCCGGTGGTCCCAGGCGCGCCAGACGGCACCGACTCCCCCGCGTCCGATCGGGTCGACCAGTTCGTACCGGCCGGCGAAGACCTCACCCATGGTCGTGCGTCGCTCCCCCTTCGGCGGTCGGTACTGCGGCGGCCTCTTCCGAGGTGCCCGGCTGCCTGGCTTCCGCTGCCGGAAACCCCGACAGGGCTCCGGTGGCGGGGTGTTCGGCTGCCGGGCGTCGTACTCAGTTCTGGTGGGACTGGTAGTGGGCGACCGCGTCGGAAGTGCGGCCGGCTCCGTACACCCGGAGGAACTCTGCCAGTTCCGGGTGGGTCGGGGCGAGGGTGTCCGCCGCGTCGATGATGTCCCCGGCCGCGGACACCGAGCGGAGCAGTGACTGGATCTCGCGCACCACGCGCTTCACCGTGGGCGCACCGCCCGAAGTGGTCGTCGACTGCGTGGTGTTGCTGAGCACCGAGCCCCCCTGGGACTTCTTGATCTCGTCCATCCGTTCGGTGGCCTCGGCCGCGCTGACACTGCCGTCCGCGACCTGAACTGCGAGATCCTGCAGCAGCTGTACGCGCTGGACCACCGCGGGATTGCCGATCTTGGCGCGCTGACCGCTCATCAACTGAGACAGCATGGGCGCGGACAGACCGAGCACCCCCGCCAGACGGGCCTGGTTGAGACCCAGGTCATCTATGAGCCTACGGAAGAGCGCCCCCAGCGGCTCCCCGTACCAGTTCCGCTGCAGCTCCCGGGCTCTCGCGGTTGCTTCCTGCTGTGCGGCGTCCATGCGCGTCTCCCCATCGCTTCCCCAAGTACCGTGGTTCGCTGTAGCGAACCACGTCGAGCATCTTACGGAGAGTGGTCGTGCACGGGGACCCCCAATCTTTTTGCGGGATACCCCGGGTGACCCGGTAGTCTGGTCTGCGGTGGCGGCGCGGAGGGAGATCCTTCCGGTGCCTGCCTCCCTTTCGGGGCCTTAGCTCAGTTGGTAGAGCGCTGTCTTTGCATGGCAGATGTCAGGGGTTCGACTCCCCTAGGCTCCACGAGAAGAACCCCCTCGGACCGGCTTTACGCAGGTCGGAGGGGGTTTTCTCATGTGGTGGGGTGGGGGAACCGGTGGAGTTCCGGTCGTCTCGGGGGCCGTGAGGTGCCGGCCGTCGCTCCGTCCGTGGTGCTGCTCGTGGTGCCGGGCGCAGCGCCTGGGAAGAATTTTGATCTCACGCGGTTTCGCGGTGATCCCGCTCCGCGTCGGCCTCTTCAACGGGTCCGGGGTGGAAGGGAATTGGCCGCCCGTCGTGACGTGACGTGGCCTCATCAACCTTCAGGATGCACCTTTCCTGGGGCGCTGAAACTCCATTGGGTCAAGTGCGGTGATGTGCGTCACAGGATTTTCGTTGCGATCTTTGCAGTTGTTTGCGCAAAGAATCAGCCAGGGGGAGGGGTGTGCGATCGCCGTTCAGGGGGGCAGGGTGGCGTGAGGGTGGCATGCAGGAGTCGTGAAGGCATGCGTGAGCTGCTGTGAACGAAGGTGTGTAATCAGAACGCTGCGCTCCGTTAGTCAGATCGGCGCGAATGTTGCACAGTCGATCGGTTGCAAACGTCATCGCGGTTCAAGGACGTAAACAGCGCCCCCGCGAGGCTCTCAGGCAGTCGCCGACTCATCGAACGGTCGTCGCGCACCTCGTCGGACGGAGCCTGTTTCACGTGAAACATGGCTGTAGGGCAGCAGACTTGAAGCCTGCTGACCTACAGCTCTTCATCACGTCCGACCTCGGCGTCGCGCACGGCAGGCGTGCCGGACGCGTCAGCCGCGCTCGGTGCGGTCCGCTGCCTCCGCTTCGGCCTGCTTGGCCTGGACCTCGGGGTCGAGGTCTTCCTGGCCGCTGCCGTCGACCGAGGTCAGTCGCCCGGTCTCCGGGACCTCGGTGGCGGCGGGCGGCTCGACCAGCCAGTCGGGGTTGGCCTGCTTGTCCCACCACTTCCAGGCGGCGAAGGCGCCACCGGCCAGGAGGCCCAGAACGGCCAGCCTCTTGGCGAGACGACCGTTCCTCGCGCGCCGCTCGTGCTTGCGGACCAGCTTCTCGACCTCCTTGGCCGAGACCTGGCCGCGCAGAGCTGCCAGCGCCGCCGTGCTCCGGGACGCCGCCTCCTCGCGCACGGGGCCGGTCGCGGCCCTGGCGTGCTCGATCCGCGGGCGGGAGTAGTCCGCCGCCTGCCGAGCGGCCTTGCGCGTACGGGCGGCGGCCTCGTGCGCGGCCTGGTCGACCTTCGGCGGCACATGTGTACGCGCCTGCTCGATACGTGGTGCGAGATGGGCGGCGTACTGGGTGCGTGCCTGTTCGGCGGCTGTGACGGCGGTGGACGACACCTTGGGCGCGAGCTTCACACGGGCTTCATGCGCGTAGTGGGTGGCTCGGTCCTTTGTCGTGTCGGCGTAGGGCGCCACCACTTCCGCGGCGTGCCGCACGCTGTCCTTCGCCGACTCGGCTGCCGCGCGCACGCTGTCCTTGCGGGTCACGGGATCCTCCTCCTCGGTGGCGTACATGGGGGCTCGGGGGCCGTCCCCCGGAAAGTCACAGTTCGCCTTTCCACCCTTATCCGGATCATGCCTCCCGGAGCGCTTCGGGGCATGTGAGGACAGGCATCCGGGTCATGAATGGTGACTCCGGGTGTACTTGGTGCAATAACCGATCAATATGGTGCAACAGGAGTCTGCGACGACAATGCCACGGATCCCCGGTCCGCGCGCCTGTTTGGTGCGAAGCGGCTGAACCGGTGTGTACGGCGGTGACGGAAGACTCGCGGCGCGGTCCGTGCGAGGATCTGAGCGTCACAAAGGACAACGGAAGGCAGATCGTGGCCGAGCAGCTTTACGCCACCCTGAAGACCAATCACGGCGACATCGAAGTGCGGCTCCTGCCGAACCACGCGCCCAAAACGGTCCGGAACTTCGTGGAACTCGCCCAGGGCGAGCGTGAGTGGACCAACCCGGCCACGGGTGCGAAGTCGACGGACAAGCTCTACGACGGCACGGTCTTCCACCGCGTGATCAGCGGCTTCATGATCCAGGGCGGCGACCCGCTGGGCAACGGCACCGGCGGCCCCGGCTACGAGTTCGAGGACGAGTTCCACCCGGACCTCGCCTTCGACAAGCCGTACCTGCTGGCCATGGCGAACGCCGGCCCGGGCACCAACGGCTCGCAGTTCTTCATCACCGTCTCCCCGACGGCCTGGCTGACCCGCAAGCACACCATCTTCGGTGAGGTCACCGAGGGACCCAGCCAGAAGATCGTGGACGCCATCGTTGCGCTGCCGACGAACCCGCGTACCGACCGCCCTGTCAACGACGTCGTCATCGAGTCGGTCGTCGTGGAGACCCGCTGACCCGACAGCCGTAGACGCCCTTGCCGGTGAGCTCCTCCGGCCCGGTGCCGGAGGGCTCCCGCAGGGAACCAAACGCCCCGCCCGTCCGTAAGGATGAGCGGGGCGATGCGTTGCGTACCCAGTGCGTACAGAAGGACGAGGGGAACCGATGGATCAGGTGCCAGGCAGCCCGCAGGAACCGCAGGGCGCGCCGAGCCTGCCCACCTGCTACCGGCATCCGGACCGGGAGACCGGCATCCGCTGCACCCGGTGCGAGCGCCCGATCTGTCCTGAATGCATGATCAACGCTTCGGTCGGCTTCCAGTGCCCCGAATGCGTACGGGAGGGTTCCGGCACCGGGCACGCGCCCGGGGCCTCCCAGCCCCGCACCCTCGCGGGCGGCACGGTCACCTCGGACCCCCGGCTCCTCACCAAGATCCTCGTCGGGCTCAATCTCGCCGTCTATCTGGTCCAGCTCTCCGTGGGTGACCGCTTCACCGACAGTTTCGACCTGATCGGCCGGGCGTTCGTGCCGGTCCTCGGCGATGTCGAGGGTGTCGCCGAGGGTCAGTGGTACCGGATGGTCACGGCGATGTTCCTGCACGGGAGCTATATCCACATCGCCTTCAACATGCTCAGCCTGTGGTGGATCGGCGGCCCCCTGGAGGCGGCGCTCGGCCGCGCCCGCTATCTCGCCCTGTACGTGTCGTCCGGCCTCGCGGGCAGCGCGCTCACCTATCTGATCGCCGAGCCGAACCAGCCCTCGCTCGGTGCCTCCGGAGCGATCTTCGGTCTCTTCGGCGCGACCGCCATTCTGATGCGGCGGCTCAACTACGACATGCGCCCGGTCATCGCTCTGCTGGTGATCAACCTGATCTTCACCTTCGGGTGGCCCAACATCGCCTGGGAGGCCCACGTCGGCGGCCTCGTCGGCGGTGTCCTCGTCGGTTACGCGATGGTGCACGCACCCCGGGAACGACGCGCGCTCATCCAGTACGGCGCATGCGCCGCGGTGCTGCTCGTGGTTGTGGTCATGACACTCATCAGGACTGGTCAGCTCACCTGAGCGTGCACGTTGTCCACAGACCGTGGCGGATCTTGTGCATGCTGTGCGGGAACAAGTGTGCCCCCTGTCGCTGACCTGGGTTTCCCCAGGCAGGACAGGGGGCGAACATGCTTCCGGATCCCGGTAGGTCAGTCACACCGGCGTCAACACGACGGCAGTCCCGAGAGGGTTATCCACAGATCTTCTGACCTTTTCCCCACTGTGGACATCGCTGTGGATAACTCAGTGGAGAACGTGGGCCAGGGCTTGCGGAAGAGGGCTTGTACAGACTCCGTACAAGCCCTCGGAACCCCGGGTGGGAGTTACTTCCACTGAGTGGAGACGCCGAATCCCGCCGCGATGAAGCCGAAGCCGACCACGATGTTCCAGTTGCCGAGCGAGTCGATCGGCAGCGAGCCGTCCGTCACGTAGAACACGACGATCCAGGCGAGGCCGATGAGGAACATGGCCAGCATGACCGGGGCGACCCAGGCACGGCTGTTCAGCTTGATGTTGGTCGCCTGCTTCGCCGGAGGCGGCGTGTAGTCGGCCTTCTTGCGGATACGTGACTTCGGCACGAGGGTCTCTCCTGTCGATGCGCTGCGTGGCCGCGCAGGGAACGTGGGCTGCCGGGGCAGCGTACAAGGGGACTCCTAGGACCTGTCCGGTCGATCACGGCGAAGACGCGGGGTGTGGCACGCACATCTGCGCCCACAAGGCACCGCAGCTTTGCTTCTCCGTGATCGACCGGACAGGTCCTAGTGCTCCCCCGGGCGTCCGTTAGCGTAGTGCTTCCGCGGCGCCGAAGGAGATAAGGGTACGTTGAGCAATTCTGCCGACTCTCCCCAGTCGGGTTCCAGCCCCGACCGTATCCGGCGATTTCGGCCGGTGCGGTTGCTGACCATGGCTGTCTTCGCGCTGGCCGGGCTGATCTTCTTCACCAGCTTCGACACGGCCAACGGCACCAACATCCGTACGGACGCCTCGCTGCTGAAGCTCTCCGACCTCATCCAGGAGCGCAGCCACAAGAACGGGCAGCTCGACGAGAGCAACGGTTCGCTGCGCGACGACGTCGAGACCCTCGCCGAGCGGGACAACGGCAGCACCGCGGCGGAGGCGGCCAAGCTCGCCGCCCTGGAGAAGCACGCGGGCACCCAGAAACTCAAGGGCAAGGCCCTCACCGTCACGCTCAACGACGCGCCCCCGAACGCGACGGCCAAACTCCCCGGCTACCCCGAGCCGCAGCCCGACTACCTGGTCATCCACCAGCAGGACCTGCAGGCCGTGGTCAACGCCCTGTGGCAGGGCGGAGCCAAGGGCATCAAGGTCATGGACCAGCGGCTGATCTCCACGAGTGCCGTCCGCTGCGTCGGCAACACCCTGATCCTCCAGGGCCGCGTCTACTCGCCCCCGTACAAGATCCAGGCGGTCGGTGACCCGGAGAAGCTCCAGAAGTCCCTCTCGGCGTCCCCGGCGATCCAGAACTACATGGTGTACGTCAATGTCTACGGGCTCGGCTGGAAGGTCGAGGAGGACGGGACGCGCACCATGCCCGGCTACTCGGGCACGGTCGATCTCCACTACGCGAAGCCCGTGGAGTAGCGGGGCGGCGGGATGACGGCGTAGCGGATCCGATTCCCAAGAGTTCCCAAGAGCCCGTGCGGCGAGGGCCGTCGGGGTAGAAGGCTGTGGAGTACGGGAACAGCTGCCGCTGGGGGACCTTGTGTCGGTGCGAGTCGTCGTCAGGACGTTCAGCGAGCTGTGCATCACGGTCGGCACCGTGATCGTGCTCTTCGTGGTCTACGTGCTGTTCTGGACGGGTGTGAAGGCCGACACCGCGATGGACGACCAGATCGACCAGCTGCAGAGACAGTGGGCGAGGAACTCGGCGACGGCCGAGCCCGGCAGATCGTCCACTACGGAGAGCCCGGACAAGGCTCCGCCGAAGCCCGCCGCGTACAAGGACGGCCGGCCGTTCGCGGTCATGTACATCCCCAGGCTTGGTTTCACGTGGAACAAGCCCGTGCTCGAAGGCACGAGGACGAAGACCCTCAAGAAGGGCCTGGGCCACTACGCGAGCACCGCGCAGCTCGGTCAGCGGGGCAACTTCGCCGTGGCCGGCCATCGCAGGACGTACGGGGACCCGTTCAAGGACTTCCCCCGATTGCGCCCGGGGGACCCGGTGGTGCTGACCGACGGCACCTCCTGGTTCACGTACCGCATCGACACCAAGCCCTACCGGACGCTGCCGAGTGACACAGCAGTCATCGACCCCGTGCCGAAGAGGTCCGGGTACACGCGAGAGGGCCGTTATCTGACGCTGACCACGTGCGACCCCGAATGGGGCCACAGCCACCGATTGATCGTCTGGGCACACCTTGACGAAACCCAGCCCGTGGAGGCTGGGAAACCGGAGGCTCTGCGCCGTTAGTCTGAGTGGGTACGGCGTGAGTCTGGTGCCGTGGTGCGAAGGAAGGGACGGCATGTACGGCTTTATCTGGCGGCTTCTGCCGGGGAACACGTGGATCAAGGCACTGCTCTCGATCGTGCTGGCCCTCGCGGTGGTCTACGTGCTCTTCCAGTACGTCTTCCCGTGGGCCGAACCGCTGCTCCCCTTCAACGATGTGACGGTGGACAACCAGTGACCGCGCGGATCCTCGTCGTCGACAACTACGACAGCTTCGTCTACAACCTGGTCCAGTACCTCTACCAGCTCGGCGCCGAGTGCGAGGTGCTGCGCAACGACGAGGTGGCGATGGCGCACGCGCAGGACGGGTTCGACGGCGTGCTGCTGTCGCCCGGACCGGGCACTCCCGAGGAGGCCGGGGTCTGCGTCGACATGGTGCGGCACTGCGCCGCGACCGGGGTCCCCGTCTTCGGGGTCTGCCTCGGGATGCAGTCGATGCAGGTGGCGTACGGCGGGGTGGTGGACCGCGCGCCCGAGCTGCTGCACGGCAAGACCTCGCTCGTCGAGCACGAGGGCCGGGGCGTGTTCGCCGGACTGCCGTCGCCCTTCACCGCCACGCGCTACCACTCGCTGGCCGCCGAGCCGGGGACCGTGCCGGCCGACCTGGAGGTCACGGCCCGTACCCACGACGGGATCATCATGGGTCTCAGACATCGCGAACTCCCGGTCGAGGGAGTGCAGTTCCACCCCGAGTCCGTGCTGACCGAACACGGTCACCGCATGCTGGCCAACTGGCTCACCGAGTGCGGCGACCAGGGAGCCGTGGCCAGGTCGGTGGGGCTCGCCCCGGTGGTGGGCAGGGTCACGGCGTGACCGCGCTGCGCCCCGAGCGCGACAGTGCCGCCCCGTACGGCGAGGACGCCGGGTACGGGGGCGCTGCGGCGTTCGAGGCGCCGGGTGCCGGCGGCGCGATGCGGGCCGCCGTGGACGGGCTGGCGGACCCGCTCAGCGATCCCCTGCCGGGCCGACGGCAGCCGACGGCGCCGGAGCAGGGGTGGTACGACCCGCAGACGCCGCAGACGTACGCACCGGACTGGAGCGTCGGGCAGAACGCGCAGAGCGCGCAGAACGCCTCGACGTACGCGGAGCCGACGGGCCGTGGGCAGGCGGAGCCCGCGCACGGCTACTCGGCACCGGCCGCGCCGCAACAGGCGTACGCACCCCAGGCACACGCACACACCCAGCAGCCTTACGCGCAGCCGCAGCCGCAGCCGCAGCCTCAGCAGTCGTACGGACAGGCGCAGACGGCGTACCCCGCCGGGTACCAGGACGCGCGGCCCCAGTACGGCGAGGCGTACGCGCCCGCCGCCCCGGTCCCGCCCGTCGTCTCCCAGCCGCTCCCGGACGCCCAGCCGTACACACCGTCGTACGAGGCCTCGCCGTCCGCCGAGGAGACCGTCGCGCTGCGCGTCGCCGACATCGGGTCCATAGCGAGTCGTCGGACGCGCTCAGCGCCCCCTGAGGGCCCCGCAGCGACTCCGGGTCCCGTGGGTACCCCGGGAGGCCGTGCGGCCCGGCGCAAGGCTTCCAGGCGCCATGGACGGCACGGCGGGACCGAGACCGACGGGGTGCACGAGGCGCAGGCGGGGGCCGACGGGGCCGACGCGCCCGTTTCGCGCGCGGCGGCCAGGCGCGCGGCGAAGGCGCGCAAGCCCGGGGCGGCCGTGGTGGCGAGCCGCGCGATCGGCGAGGTGTTCATCACCGCCGGTGTGCTGATGCTGCTGTTCGTGACCTACCAGCTGTACTGGACGAACATACGGGCCCACGCGCAGGCCGACAGCGAGGCGAGCAGCCTCCAGGACGACTGGGCGAGCGGCAAGGGAGCTCCGGGCACGTTCGAGCCGGGGCAGGGGTTCGCCCTGCTGCACATCCCGAAGCTCGACGTCGTCGTACCGATCGCCGAGGGCATCGACAAGAAGCGGGTCCTGGACCGCGGCATGGTGGGCCACTACGCCGAGGACGGCGTGAAGACCGCGATGCCGGACGCCAAGAAGGGCAACTTCGGGCTCGCGGGCCACCGCAACACCCACGGCGAACCGTTCCGCTACATCAACCGTCTCAAGCCGGGCGACGCGATCGTCGTGGAGACGCAGAACAAGTACTTCGTCTACAAGATGGCCTCGATCCTGCCGGTGACGTCGCCGAGCAACACGTCCGTCCTGGACGCGATTCCCAAGGGATCGACCTTCAAGTCGGCGGGCCGGTACATCACTCTCACCACCTGCACGCCGGAATTCACCAGTAAGTACCGGATGATCGTCTGGGGCACGATGGTCGAGGAACGAGCGCGCGACAAGGGCAAACCGGACGAACTCGTCGGCTGACCGCGCGGGCACCTTCCTGAACACCTTTCTGAACATCTGAACAGCTTTCTGAGACACCAGACGGGGAAAACGCAGTGGCAGCGACGACCGACCACGAAGAGCACACGGACGCGCCGGCGTCCCCGCCCGCGCCGCCGCGGCGCGGCGGCGGCCCGATCGCGACGGCCGTCAGCGTCCTGGGCGAACTCCTCATCACGGCAGGCCTGGTCCTCGGCCTGTTCGTCGTCTACTCCCTGTGGTGGACGAACGTGATCGCGGACCGCGAGGCCCACAAGCAGGGCGACAAGGTGCGCGACCACTGGGCCGAGGACCGCGGCCCGGTCGGCCTGGACACCAAGGACGGCATCGGCTTCCTGCACGTCCCGGCGATGAAGAACGGCGAGGTGCTGGTCAAGAAGGGCACTTCCACGAAGCTGCTCAACAACGGCATCGCTGGCTACTACACGAACCCCGTCAAGTCCGCGCTCCCGCAGGACAAGAAGGGCAACTTCTCGCTGGCCGCCCACCGTGACGGGCACGGCGCGAAGTTCCACAACATCGACAAGCTCAAGAAGGGCGACGCGATCGTCTTCGAGACCAAGGACGACTGGTACGTCTACAAGGTCTACGCGACCCTTCCGGAGACGTCGAAGTACAACGTCAACGTCCTCGGGTCCGTCCCCAAGGAGTCGGGGAAGGCGAAGGCGGGCCGCTACATCACGCTGACGACCTGCACGCCGGTCTACACGTCCCGCTACCGGTACGTGGTCTGGGGCGAGCTGGACCGCGTGGAGAAGGTCGACGACGAACGGACGCCCCCGGCGGAACTGCGCTGACGGCTCCCGTAGGAGTTCCGTACGACGAAGGGCCCGTACGACGAAGGGCCCGTACGACGAAGAGGCCCCGGCCCCCATCTCAGGGGGCCGGGGCCTCTTCGTATGCCGTGCAGCAACCGCCGTGCGACAACCGCCGCGCAGCGGCAGCCGGGTGACGGCCGGGCGTCAGCCCGAGCCGCCTCCCAGGAAGCCGCCGCCGTTGCCGCCGCCGTTGTTCCCGCCGGCGTCGACCGTGACGAGGTTGACCCTGTCACCGGCCTTCACCTCGTTGCCCTGTCCCGGATCGCTGGCGAGGACGATCGCGTTGTCGTCCTGCGAGCCCTGGATGTTGCCGACCTGGAGCTGACTCTGCCCGATGACCTGCTTGGCCTGCGCGAGGGTCATCTGGGTCACCTTCGGCATGGCGAACTTCTGCGGCTCTTCTTCCTGCTTCTTCTTGCCGATCTGGATGGTGACCGTCGACCCGGGGTCGGCCGGCGAGCCCGCCTGCGGCGAGGTCGTGATGACCTTGCCGACCAGGTTGTCGTCGTCGGTCTCCACCTCGGTGCAGGTACCCGTCAGATCGTTCTGGTCCATCTGGGCCTTGGCCTGGTCACAGCTCTGGCCGCCGACGTCGGGAACGGTGGACTGTTCCTTCTCCTTGGCGACGGTGAGCGTGATCGTGGAGCCCTTCTCGACCTCTTCGCCCGAGGACGGGTCCTGATCGAGGACGGTGCCGGGGTCCTCACTGGACTCCTTGGTCTCCGTCTTGACCTCGAACTCGTACTTGTCGCCCGTGAGCTTCTTGGTCGCGGCGTCCACCGAGTCGTCGATGACGTTGGGAACCGCCACCTTCGGCGCCCCCGTGGACACCGTCAGCGTGATCGTGTCGCCCTTCTTGACCTCGGTCTTCGCGGCCGGGCTCTGGTCGCAGACGGAGTTCTTGGGCGTGTTCTCACACGGCTTCTCGTTGATCGCTAGTTTGAGATCGACGTTGGACGCCGTCTGTTTGGCGTCGGCCACGGTCCGGTTCACGAAGTTGGGGGTGTCGACCAGACTGTCCCCGCCGCCGTTCCCGCTGAACGCCCACTTGCCGATGAGGATCGCGCCGATCAGCACGAGCACACCGGCGACGACCAGGAGGATCGTCGAGGTGTTGCTCTTCTTCTGCTGGCGGCGCCGGCCGGCCCGGTCGTCGTAGCCGAAGGCCCCGTCGTCCGGGTTCTGCGGAGGCAGCATCGTGGTGTGCTGGCCGTCCGAGGAGCGCAGGGCGGTGGTCGGCTGGTCGTCCGGGTAGCCGCCGTAGCCGACCGAGCCCATGGCGGCGGTGGCCGCGACCGGCTGGCCGTCGAGGCAGGCCTCGATGTCCATGCGCATCTCGTCGGCGGACTGGTACCGGTAGTCCGGGTCCTTGGTCAGCGCCTTCAGGACGATCGCGTCCATCTCGGGCGTGATCTCGGGGTCGAAGACGCTCGGTGCCTGCGGCTCCTCGCGCACGTGCTGGTACGCGACGGCCACCGGGGAGTCCCCGATGAACGGCGGGCGCACCGTCAGGAGCTCGTACAGCAGACAGCCCGCGGAGTACAGGTCGGAGCGGGCGTCGACCGGCTCGCCCTTCGCCTGCTCCGGCGAGAGGTACTGCGCGGTCCCTATGACCGCCGCGGTCTGCGTCATCGTCATGCCGGAGTCGCCCATCGCGCGGGCGATGCCGAAGTCCATGACCTTGACCTGGCCGTTGCGCGTCAGCATGACGTTCGCGGGCTTGATGTCGCGGTGGACGATGCCGGCGCGGTGCGAGTACTCAAGGGCCTGGAGGATGCCGATGGTCATCTCCAGGGTGCGCTCGGGCAGCAGCTTGCGCCCGGAGTGCAGCAGTTCGCGCAGCGTGGACCCGTCGACGTACTCCATCACGATGTACGGGATGGAGATGCCCTCGATGTAGTCCTCACCCGTGTCGTACACGGCGACGATCGCGGGATGGTTGAGCGAGGCGGCCGACTGGGCCTCCCGGCGGAACCGGGCCTGGAACGACGGGTCGCGCGCGAGGTCCGCTCGCAGCGTCTTCACCGCTACCGTGCGGCCGAGCCGGGTGTCATGGGCGAGGTGTACCTCCGCCATGCCACCACGGCCGAGCACGTGGCCCAGCTCGTACCGGCCGCCGAGGCGACGCGGCTCTTCCATAGCTACCTACCAGCCTTTTCCGACGGTCCCGACCACACCACGTGTGGTCCGGCGGTGTGCTGTCCGGGCATACCGTACCCGGACCGCCTTGACTGACCTGGCCACAACCGTCACCCGATACAGGACCGGTATCGCAACGTGCACCGATGTGAAGGGGACGTGAGCGGGGTCACTTCTTGCTGTCGATGACTGCCTTCATCACGTCCCTCGCGATCGGAGCGGCGAGACCACCGCCGGAGATGTCGTCACGGTTGGCGCTCTCGTCCTCGACCACCACGGCGACGGCGACCGGAGAGCTGCCGTCGTCGAGCTTCGCGTACGAGATGAACCAGGCGTACGGGTTCTCGCTGTTGTCGACGCCGCGCTGGGCGGTACCGGTCTTGCCGCCGACGGTGACGCCTGCCTCGTTGATGTCGCCCTTGGTGCCGGTGCCCTCCTTGACGACCGTCTCCATGATCGACTGAAGGATCTGGGCGTTCTTCTCGGAGAGCGGCTCGCTCATCTTCTCCGGGTCGGTCTGCTCGATGACGTCGAGGCTCGGCGCCTGGAGCTTGTCGACCATGTAGGGCTTCATGAGCGTGCCGTCGTTGGCCACGGCCGAGGCGACCATCGCCATCTGCAGCGGAGTCGTCGCGGTCTCGAACTGACCGATCGAGCTGAGCGCGGTCTGCGGCCGGTCCATCTTCTCGGGGAAGTTGGAGGCGCTGGAGCGGATCGGTACGAACTGCTCCTCGTTGAAGCCGAACTTCTTGGCCGTCTCCAACATGTCCTCCTTGCCGACGTCGACGCCGAGCTTGCCGAAGACGGTGTTGCAGGACACGCGCAGCGCCTCGCGCAGCGTCGCGTTCTTGCAGGGGATGTTCCCCTCGTTCTTCAGCTCGGTGGTGGTGTCCGGCAGGGTGTACGGAAGAGGGGAGTCGGTTTTCTCATCGGCGCTGTCGACGACGCCGTGCTCCAGCGCCGCCGCGGCCGTGACGACCTTGAAGGTCGACCCGGGCGGGTAGATCTCGCGCAGCGCCCGGTTCTGCATCGGGTCGTCCTTGTTGTTCTTCTTCTGGAGCTTGGTCCAGGCGCTGCCGTCGACCTTGGTGGAGTTCCCGGCGAACGTCGAGGGGTCGTACGAGGGCGTGGAGGCCAGCGCCAGGATCGCGCCGGTCTCCGGGTCGATCGCGGCGACGGCGCCCTTGCCCTGCTTCAGCAGACCCTTGTACGCGGCCTTCTGCGCGGCGGCGTTCAGCGTCGTGATGACGTTGCCGCCCTCCTGCTTCTTGCCGGTGATCATGTCGAGCGTGCGGCGGAAGAAGAGCCGGTCGTCGTTGCCGGTGAGGATGCCGTCCTCGATGCTCTCCAGCTGCGTGGCGCCGAAGGCCTGCGAGGCGTAGCCCGTGATGGGGGCCCACATCGCGCCGTCCTTGTAGGTGCGCTTGTACTCGAAGTCGTTGAAGTCGTCGCCGTTCGTCTTGGCGGACCCGGTGATCGGGTTGCCGTCGACGATGATGTTGCCGCGCGGTGTGGCGTAGCGCGCGATGGCGACGCGGCGGTTCTTCGTGTCGTCCTTCAGCGAGTCGGCCTGGACGTACTGGATCCAGTTGTCGCGGATGAGCAGGGCGAGGACGAGGAGCCCGCAGAAGATCGCGATCCGGCGCAGGGGCTTGTTCACGGTCGGACCACCTGGGTCATCTCGGCGTCGGGGTTGGGTGCGGGGGCCGGCGCGGGCCGGCGGGCGGTGTCGCTGATGCGGATCAGGATGCCGATGAGTGCCCAGTTGGCGATGACGGACGAACCTCCGTACGCCAGGAACGGCATCGTCATACCGGTGAGCGGGATCAGGCCCATGACGCCGCCGGCGACCACGAACACCTGGAGGGCGAAGGCGCCCGAGAGGCCGATGGCGAGCAGCTTGCCGAAGGGGTCGCGGGCGGCGAGGGCGGTGCGTACGCCGCGTTCCACGATCAGGCCGTACATCAGCAGGATCGCCATCACGCCGGCCAGGCCCAGCTCCTCGCCGAAGGTGGCGAGGATGAAGTCGGAGTTGGCGGCGAAGCCGATGAGGTCGGAGTTGCCCTGGCCGAGCCCGGTGCCGAGGGTGCCGCCGGACCCGAAGGCCCACAGCGCCTGCATGGACTGCTCGGTGTGGCCGAAGACGCCCTGCTGGCTGAGCTCGTACTCGCGCATCGGGTCGAGCCAGGCCTGGACGCGCTGCTGGACGTGCGACTCGAAGGAGGCCACGCCGACGGCTCCGGCCGCGGACATCAGCATGCCGAAGACGATCCAGCTGGTCCGCTCGGTGGCGACGTACAGCATGATCACGAACATGCCGAAGAAGAGCAGCGAGGTACCGAGGTCGGTCTCGAAGACCAGGATCAGGATGGAGATGATCCAGACGACGATGATCGGGCCGAGGTCGCGTCCGCGCGGCAGGTAGATGCCCATGAAGCGGCGGCTGGCCAGGGCGAGCGCGTCGCGCTTCACCATGAGATAGCCGGCGAAGAAGATCGCGAGGACGATCTTCGCGAACTCACCGGGCTGGATGGTGAATCCGGCGATCGAGATCCAGATCCTGGCGCCGAAGACGTTCAGGCCGAGGCCCGGGACCAGCGGCAGGAGCAGCAGGATCAGCGCGCCGACCATGGAGATGTACGTGTAGCGCTGCAGGACGCGGTGGTCCTTGAGGAACACCAGTACGACCACGAAGAGGGCCACGCCCAGCGCGGAGTACAGCAGCTGGCGGGGGGCGGCCTCGACGAACGTACTGCTCGCCTGCAGCCGCTTGGACTGGTCCAGGCGCCAGATGACGACCAGACCGATGCCGTTCAGCAGCGTCGCCAGCGGCAGCAGCAGCGGGTCCGCGTACGGCGCGAACTTTCGTACGACGACATGGCCGACGGCCGCGAGCAGGCCGAGGCCGAGCCCGTAGCTCAGCAGGCCCGGCGGCACCGAGTCATTGATGGCCAGCCCGACGTTGGCGTAGGCGAACACCGGGATGACCACGGCGAACACGAGCAGCGCGAGCTCGGTGTTGCGCCGGCTCGGTGTGCCGATCGAGCCGATCGTGGACGTGTGGTGCGTCGACGTGTTGGAAGTACTGCTCATCGTGTGACAGGGCCCCTCACGGCTGCTTACTGCTTACCGCACAGCGAGACCAGCTTCTGCTCTTCGTCGGAGAGGCTGGGGCCGGGTGTCGGAGTGGGTGCGGTCGTGGACTTGGACGGGTCGGGTGACGGCGACTTGTCTCCCGTGGGGGTCGGCGTCGGTGTGGCCTTGGACGCGGCGGAGGTCCGGGTGGTTCCCGTGACCCCGCCGGCCTCTCCCTCGCCGGTCTTCGCGTTCTGCTTGCTCTCGGCCTCGCGGCGGTCGGCGTCCTTCTTGCACGCGGACGCCTGCGTCTGCAGCTCGTCGATCTTCGAGCGGGCGTCGTTCAGACCGCCCTCGGTGATCGTCGCCTCGACCTGCTTCTGCTGGTAGGGCGGCAGGTACTTGAGTTCGATCTCGGGGTGGTCCTTCTCCACCTTCGAGAGCGAGACCCAGGCGAGGTCCTGGCTGATGCCGCGGTACAGGGCGACGTGCTCGTCCTTGGCGCCCACGTAGTACTGCGTCTGGGTCCAGCGGTAGCCGCCGTACAGCCCGCCGCCGATGACGCCGAGCGCGAGCACGATGTAGAAGGATCTCTTCAGCCACTTCCGGCCGGAGCGCGGCTTGACGAAGTCCTCGTCGGAGTAGTCGCCGAACCCTCCGGTGGGTACGTAACCGGTGGCGTCGCCGCTGCCGGGCGGGCCGAACTCCCCGCCGCCGCCCTGTCCGGGGACCTGACGGCCGAGGTTGGAGGCACGGCCGGCGGGCGTCTGCATGGCGCCGTTGTCGTGCAGCTGGTGCTGGTTCTCGGCGACCGCGCCCACGACGACCGGGGTGTCGGAGAGCTGCCCCGCGAGGGTGTCCCCGCCGTCGATGTCGAGGACGTCGGCCACGATCACGGTGATGTTGTCGGGGCCGCCGCCGCGCAGCGCGAGCTCGATCAGCTGCTGAACGGTCTCCTGGGGGCCCTGGTAGCTGGCGAGGGTGTCCTCCATCGTCTGATGGGAGACGACGCCCGAGAGCCCGTCGGAGCAGATCAGGTACCGGTCGCCGGCGCGGACCTCACGGATGGAGAGATCGGGCTCGAC
This sequence comes from Streptomyces sp. NPDC127119, assembly GCF_042677425.1. NCBI lineage: Bacteria > Bacillati > Actinomycetota > Actinomycetes > Kitasatosporales > Streptomycetaceae > Streptomyces > Streptomyces sp. NPDC127119. The sequence goes on from NZ_JBHXTO010000023.1 coordinate 53,961, forward strand.
GTGGTCGCCGCTGCCCAGCGCGCGCATGAGGAGCGACCTCTGCGGGTGGGTGGTGGCCTCTTCCTCCGTGATGCGCCCCTCGTCGACGAGGCGCTGCACCCACGTGTGGTCCTGCGTGATCTGCGTGAGCACACCGTCCCGCAGCAGGTACGCACGCGAGTCGCCCACGTGCACGAGGCCGAGGCGCTGACCGGTCCACAGGAGGGCGGTGAGGGTCGTCCCCATGCCTTCGAGCTGAGGGTCCTCCTCGACCATCATCCTGAGCTGGTCGTTGGCGCGCTGCACGGCCGTGCCGAGCGAGGTGAGGATGTCGGAGCCGGGCACGTCGTCGTCGAGCGCGACGATCGTGGAGATCACCTCGGACGAGGCGACCTCACCGGCGGCCTGGCCGCCCATCCCGTCCGCGATCGCGAGCAGCCGCGGTCCGGCGTAACCGGAGTCCTCGTTGCCCTCTCGGATCATGCCTTTGTGCGATCCGGCGGCGAAGCGCAGTGACAGACTCATGCGCACCTCGCCCGTCGGCTCCGGGTACATCCGCACGGTGCCCACCCTCCGGTCGGGAGCGCGCCGGGGTCCGTCGTGGGGACCGCCGCTGCTCGCTCGCTCCGCTCGCTCATTGTCGTACTACTTCCGCAGCTCGATGACGGTCTTGCCGATGCGGATCGGCGCGCCCAGCGGAACCGGCGTGGGGGTCGTCAGTCGGGTCCGGTCGAGATACGTGCCGTTGGTGGACCCGAGATCCTCGACGATCCACTGGCCGTCACGGTCCGGGTAGATCCTGGCATGCCTGCTGGATGCGTAGTCGTCGTCCAGCACGATGGTGCTGTCGTGTGCGCGGCCCAGCGTGATGGTCTGTCCCTGAAGGGCAACGGTCGTGCCCGTGAGGATGCCCTCCGAGACGACCAGTTTGGTGGGTGCGCCACGGCGCTGACGGCCGCCGCCACTGGACGCCGCCTGCTGTCGCTGCGGTGGCGGTGCGCTCTGGCGCGCAGCGGCCTGCTGCGGCCTCTGGGCTTCCCGTCGCGACCCGCGCTGTGTGACACGCGTTCCGAACAGGTCGCTGCGGATGACCTGCACGGCCACGATCACGAACAGCCACAGTACGGCCAGGAAACCCAGCCGCATGACCGTGAGGGTCAGCTCTGACATTGCCCCCGCTTCACCCTTCGGCTTGCCGGTAAATGATGGTGGTGCTGCCCACGACGATCCGCGAGCCGTCGCGGAGCGTAGCGCGGGTGGTGTGCTGTCCGTCCACCACGATGCCGTTGGTGGACCCAAGATCCTGGACGGTCGAGGGCGTTCCGGTCCGGATCTCACAGTGCCGGCGCGAGACGCCGGGGTCGTCGATCCGCACGTCGGCTTCGGTGCTGCGGCCCAGCACGAGCGTCGGGCGGGAGATCTGATGGCGGGTGCCGTTGACCTCGATCCAGTGCCGCGTACGTCCACCCGGCTGCGGGGCCGCGGCGGGCCGCTGGCCCGCGGGTGCGGCGCCAGGACGTCCGCCGGGCGGCGGTGCGGCAGGCATGGGCGGAGCGGACGCGGGCGGATAGCCGTAGCCACCGGGCTGGCCGCCTGCCTGGCCTCGGGCCGCCGCCGGGGGCGGGCCCGCGGGGGCGCGCTCGGGAGCGCCCTGCTGGTTGGCGGAGGAGGCGAGCGTACGACTGCGGACCCGGTACAGGCCCGTGTCGAGGTCGTCCGCCTTCTCCAGATGGACCTTGATGGTGCCCATGAACGTGTAGCGCTGCTGCTTGGCGTAGTCGCGCACCATGCCGGCCAGCTCGTCGCCGAGCTGGCCCGAGTAGGGGCTGAGACGCTCGAAGTCCGGCGTGCTCAGCTCCACGATGAAGTCGTTGGGGACCACGGTGCGGTCCCGGTTCCAGATGGTGGCGTTGTTGTCGCACTCGCGCTGGAGCGCTCCAGCGATCTCCACCGGCTGGACCTCGGACTTGAACACCTTGGCGAAGGTGCCGTTGACCAGACCTTCGAGGCGTTGCTCGAACTTCTTCAGGACTCCCATGGGGCACCTCCTCCTGTGTCGTCGCCCTGGTACTGCTTACTGATCGTATCCACGCGCCGGGAAATCGGCTGGTTCCCCCTGTCGGCCCGGTCGACGGATGTCGACGCCCACTGAAGTCCCCTCCCGCTGTTCCCGCCGAAGTCCCTCTTCGAACTCCCCCGAGGCACTCCGTATGGGGAGGATCGTAGAGGCGGCTTCACCACAGTGTCCCGCACGCGGCAGTGGACCCCGGCCCCCTGACGGGGAGATGGCCGGGACCGGTACGAGGTTGATACGTGAACCGGTTCCGCTTGGTACGTGGCAGCCGGGGCCGGTGGGATCCGGGGCGCCACGGGAGTCGGTCCTGCTGGTGACAGCGGGGTGACGCGGAGGCCGGCCGCCGGGCCGCGGACCTCCTGCCGGGCTCCCGCCGCCCTCGGAAACGGATGTGAATCCACCCCCTCCAGCGTGCTAATCTTCTCGATGTCGGAAGGCGCTCACCCACCTGGTGAGAGACGGATGACACACCCAATGCGCGGGTGGCGGAATAGGCAGACGCGCTGGATTCAGGTTCCAGTGCCCGAAAGGGCGTGGGGGTTCAACTCCCCCCTCGCGCACCAGCAGAGACGGGTCTCCGTCAGAACGAAAGTTCTGGCGGGGGCCCGTTTCTCGTTCCCCCGCCGTCCCGCTGCCGCATCGTCCCGCAGCCGGACTCCACTCCGACCGGTGACATGGCACGGCCCTGGCGGTGAGGTATCTCACGGCTGGGGCTTTCTGTGTTCTGTGGGGTCTCTGGGGGCCTCTGGGGTGGTCGATGCGTTGGCAGGGGGCCGGGGCCGGGGCTTGGGCGCCTGGGGGGCGTCCGGGATGACCGGAGGGCGGTTCGATGGGCTGGTGGTCGGAGAAACGACTCAGCTTGTCAGCGGAATACCACTTGATCACTCAAGTCGGTGAAGCGTCCCCTCATCCAGAAACATGATCGACGGGACGGAGTTCATTCCGGTCGGAAGAGATTCACCGCCGGAAGGGATTGTTCATGGACCCGCTTTATCGATCCAGGCTCTACCTGGCCGCTGCTGCCGCTGGCGCCTGGGTTCTCGTGCTGACGAGTTCCTCGGCGGCGTGGGCCGGCGCCGTCGGGTCTACACCGGTACGGACCTTTGAGTACAGCGTCGGGGGCATGACGATGAAGGTCCCGACCGGCTGCCTGTTCACGCACATCATCCGTGGCGGCGGGAAGAAGATCACCTACCAGAACGCCGGCGTGGACTGCGCCTTCGTCGCCGCGCTCGGCAGCGGATTCTGCAACTGGCGGATCGACTTCACGTACAGCAACACCGACAACAAGATCTACCGGACGTCCCGCGGGCGGACGCATCCCGAGTGCAAGATCGATCCGATGCGGAACAACTCTCCTCAGACGCTCCCTCGTTATGGAAAGGCGTGTGCGCACCTCTACGTGACCGGGGTGCGGCGAGTGAGTCAGTGCCATCACATTACGAAGTGAGCTGTTCATGATCAATCAACAGCAGAAGCGCGGGCGAGAGTGGGAGCGGGGGCGGTCGGAGAAGTCGCGACGGCGTTCGGTCGAAGTCATCGCGTTCGTGGCGGGTTTTGTGGCGACCTTCGCCTTCTTCGCCTTCTTTCCCGGGCTGCCGCACGTCATCGACTGGGGGGCGATCGTCGTCTCCCTCCTGGTGGGGGCGCTCGCCCGATGGGCCTGCCGGCGCTGGACGGAAAGGGGCAACACAGGGTCCCCGCGTCCCTGAGGGGCGCGAGGAACGGCGCGATCGGCCACCGCGCGCCCGCAGTTGCCGCACAGCCGACGCGCGCTCCGACCGATTCACGGTCCCCGCGCGGAGGCTCGACGGTGACGTATCTCACGGTCAAAAGGGCCTGGGGCGTGTCCGTGAGGTTCCGTCGTCCGCCCGGAGGACGGGACCTGCGGCGTGTGGTCCGTGCTCTGAGGGTCCCCCGGCCGGAGGCTGGGAGAGCGTGCCAGGCGTCGCGGGGCTGGGACCACCTCCCGGCCGGAGGCTGAGGGCGGGACATGGCGGACACGGCCTAGGGTGCCTGTCCGGACTACGTGGTGGGAGTGGGGCTCTGTGAAGGTGATCCTCTTCGGGGCGACCGGGATGGTCGGGCGCGGGGTTCTGCGGGAGTGCCTCCGGGACGCGGCGGTCGAGAGCGTGCTCGTGATCGGCCGTACGACGGTGGGAGTCACGCATCCGAAACTGCGCGAGATCGTCCGGGCCGACCTCACCGACCTCGACGGCCTGGAGGGCGAACTCTCCGGGTACGACGCCTGCTTCTTCTGCCTCGGCGTCTCCTCGGCGGGCATGAAGGAGGCCGCGTACCGCGAGGTCACGTACGACCTCACGCTCTCCGTGGCACGCACACTGGCCGCGTCGAGTCCGGGGCTGGCCTTCTGTTACGTGTCGGGGCAGGGGACCGACAGCTCCGCGCGCGGGCGGGTGATGTGGGCGCGGGTCAAGGGGGAGACGGAGAACGCGCTGCTGGCGCTGGACGGCGTGGACGCGTACATGTTCCGGCCGGGGCTCATCCAGCCGCTGCACGGGATCACGTCCAAGACGCGGGTCTACCGGGTCGTCTACGCGGCGACCGGGCGTCTGCTGCCCCTCCTGCGGAAGCTCGCGCCCCGCTGGATCACCACTACGGAGCAGGTGGGTCTGGCGATGGTCGCCGTGGCTCGCGGCGAGTCCGCGGTCCGGGTGCTGGAGACCGAGGAGATCAACAGGCTCGCGGGGGCGTGACACGCGCCCCGCCCGCGGTGGCGGGGCGGGGGCGCGCGTCCATGCGGCCGGACGCTGGTGCCGGCAGGCGTCAGGCGGCCTTCGGGGCCAGCTGCTCGGCGAGGGTCCGGCCCTTCGCGGCAGCGTCCTCAAGCGCCTTGTCGCGGGACGCCTCGAAGAGCGGGACCAGGTCGGCCAGCGCCGGCATGTGCGGGGCCATCGTGAGCTCCGGGACGATGAACTCGACGTCCAGGCCGAGCATGTCCTTGAGGACGGCCCCCAGGTAGTTCTGTACGTACTCGTAGCCCTCGCGGGGCGTGCCGGGGCCGTAGGCGCCGCCGCGGCTGGCCACGATGGTCACCGGGGTGCCCTTGGCGGACTGGGTGTCGCCCGCGGTGCGGCCGACGACGATCACGTTGTCCAGCCAGGCCTTCAGGGTCGACGGGATCGAGAAGTTGTACATGGGCGCGCCGATCAGGACGGCGTCCGCCTGCTCCAGTTCCTCGATGAACTCCAGGCGCGCGGCGAAGGCCGCGGCCTGCTCCGGGGTGTGCTCCGACGGGTCGGCGAAGACGGCGCTGTGGGCGTCGGCGGTGATGTGCGGGACCGGGTGCGCGGAGAGATCGCGGTAGATCACGGTGCCCTCCGGGTGCTGCTCCTCCCAAGCCTTGCGGAAGGCGTCCGTGACGGAGCGGGACGCCGAGGCGGAACCGGGAAGGACGGACGAGTCCACGTGCAGCAGGGTGGCCATGGGGTTCTCCATCTGAGGTGTTCGGAGGCTCGGACTGCGGGTGTTCGCAGGGGTCCGAAAGGGGTGTGAAAGGGGTGCGCGCGCCGAAGAGGGCGCTGTTGTCGTGGGCGAGCCGGGTCAGGGCCCGCCCACGGCTGTGCTTTTTCGTTCGTAACTATGAATAACACAGGAGCTTACTTTTTTTCATCCCCATACGGGACGGCAAGTACCCTGAAGGCATGGCGGTCCAGGAAAACCACGACGCTGCGTCGTGCAGACGGGTCGACGACGGCATCACCCGTGTCTTCCAGGTGATCGGAAAGCGCTGGACGGGCCCGATCGTGGCCGTGCTCATGCCTGCCCCCGTGCACTTCGCCGACCTGCGCCGGGCCATCCCCGGCATCAGCGAGCGCATGCTCTCCGACCGCCTCACCGAGTTGGCGGGTCTCGGAGTCGTGGTGCGCGAGGTCGACGAGGGGCCGCCGCTGCGCGTCTCCTACCGGCTGACGGAGGCCGGTTCCGCGCTGGAGCCCGCGCTCAGGGAATTGGGCATGTGGGCGGAGAAGTACCTGCTGGAGGACGGCGGTTGCGCGGAGCAGTTCCGGAAGTAGCGGAGCGTTCCGAACCTCGTCCTCCCCACTGAGCTGGGGTGTTGTCCACAGTCGCGGAGTTGTCCACAGGGGCTCACGCGAATCGGCGCCCGGCGGTACGGTCGTCCCGAGTTGATGTTCGGGTGCGGGGGAGGCGGTTCGAGTGAGTGAGACCGGTGGAGCGGTGACCGGCACGGCCGGAGCGGCCGGAGTGGCCGGCGCGGCCGGGACGGCGAGGATTCCGGTGGTGCGCGGGTTCGCGCGGTGGCCGGCGGAGGACTCGGCCAAGAAAGAGGGCAAGGCCCTCCGGGCACGCGTACCGCGCGGCGCGCACGCGTCGCTCGAAACGAACGGAGACCGCCCGGACGCGGTGACGGCCGTGGAGGAGTCCGGCCGGGGCCGGATAGCCGAGCTCACACCGATTCGGGTGGGCAGGATGGCGGCCACACCCTTCGCCTTCCTGCGTGGTTCGGCCGGCCTCATGGCGTACGACCTGGCGCGTACGCCCGTGACGGGCATCGGCGCCCAGATCTGCGGCGACGCGCACGCGGGCAACTTCGGCCTGTACGGGGACGCGCGCGGCGGCCTCGTCATCGACCTGAACGACTTCGACGAGACGGCGCGGGGGCCGTGGGAGTGGGACCTCAAGCGACTGGCGACCTCGCTGGTGCTCGCCGCGCGCGAGGCGGGAGCGGACGAGGACACCTGCCGCAAGGCCGCGCACTTCACGGCCGGTTCCTACCGGCGCACGATGCGGCTGCTCGCCAAACTCCCGGCCCTGGACGCGTGGAACGCCATCGCGGACGAGGAACTGGTCTCCCACGCCGACGCGCACGATCTGCTCGGCACCCTGGAGCGGGTCTCGGAGAAGGCGCGGTCCAACACCAGCGGACGGTTCGCGGCGAAGTCGACGGAAGAGGTCGAGGGCGGCGGGCGCCACTTCGTCGACGCCCCGCCGGTGCTGCGCCGGGTCCCGGACGGCGAGGCCTCCGCGGTGGCGCTGGCGCTGGAGGAGTACCTGGGCACGCTCTCCCCGGACCGCCTCCCGCTCCTCGCGCAGTACGCGGTGCACGATGTCGCCTTCCGGGTGGTCGGCACCGGCAGCGTGGGCACCCGCTCGTACGTGGTGCTGCTGCTGGACCACCGTGACGAGCCGCTCGTCCTCCAGGTGAAGGAGGCCCGCGCGTCCGTCCTGGTACCGCACCTGAAGACGGCGGGTCTCCCGCTGCCGGAGGCCGAGCACGAGGGCCGCCGGGTCGTCCACGGCCAGAAGCGCATGCAGGTCGTCAGCGACAACCTGCTGGGCTGGACCACGGTCGACGGACGCCCTTTCCAGGTACGGCAGTTCCGCAACCGCAAGGGCAGCGTGGACCCCGCGGCGCTGGCCGCGGACCAGATAGACGACTACGCGCGGATGACGGGGGCGCTGCTGGCGCGGGCCCACGCGCACAGCGCCGATCCGCGGCTGGTCTCGGGCTACTGCGGCAAGAACGAGGAACTGGACGAGGCGATAGCCGCCTTCTCGGTGGCGTACGCGGACCGGACGGAGGCCGACCACGCGGAGCTGGTGTCGGCCGTGCGCTCGGGGCGGATCGCGGGGGAGCTGGGGGTCTGAGGAGGAGCGGGCCGCTCTCGCGCGGGCCGTCCCTGCTTCGGCCGGGGCAGGTTCGGGTGGCGGATGGAGCTGTGGCCTAGGCTGGGCGGGTGACGACCCCGGAAGCTGAGCAGTCCCCGTCCGAGCCGCCGTCCGAGCCCTCCGCGGAGCCGGTCGCCGGTGAATCGCGTGCCGGTGCGGCCGGTGAGGCCGATGCCGAGGCGGCCCCCACTGATAAGGGTGCCGAGTCGCCTGCCGGCGGAGATGCCGACGGCGGTGCCGACGCAGGCACCGAGTCGGCTGTCGCGGCCGGTCACGAGTCGTCCGCGGATGCCGGTGCCGGTGCCGGGGTCCGTACCGAGGCCGGCGCCGAGTCGGTCGATGAGGCCGGTGTCGCCTCGGACACGGGCGTGGATGCGGGCGCGGACGCGGGCTCGGACGCCGGTGCGTCGGCGGGTGCCGTCGGGGACGGCGAGGCCGTGGCTGGTGCCGTGAGTGACGAGGGCGAGCGGCCCGAGGAGCGGCTTGAGCGGGCCGTGCGTGCGGCCGAGCAGGCGTTGATCGAGTTCGAGATCGCGGTGGAGACGTTCCGGGTCGAGGTGGAGAACTTCTCCCGGCTGCACCACCAGCGGCTCGGCCCCATGTACTCGCGGCTCGACGAGCTGGAGGCGCAGATCGCCGAGGCGCGGGCCGCGAGCACCGGTGACCCGGAGGACGTGCGCAAGGCGAAGGAGGCCCGGGCCAGGGTCATGCCGATGCCGGGCATAGAGGAGCTGTTCCACGACTGGCTCGACTCGGACGGCCTGTCCCCGGAGGCCTCGGCGATGCTGACCGATCAGCCGGTGCGTCCGCCGCAGCGGGTGCGGCCGAGCGACGAGGCCCGCAAGCTCTACCGGGAACTCGTCCGCAAGGCCCACCCCGACCTGGCGCAGGACGACACGGAGCGCGCGCGGCGCGACGAGTTCATCTCCCGCGTCAACGCCGCCTACGGCCGCGGGGACGAGGTCCTGCTCCGGGAGCTGTCCGAGGAGTGGGCCGCGGGACCGGTCGCGGAGGAGTGGCGGCCGAGCCGCAGCGAGGAGCTGTACGCCCGCCTCGAATGGCTCGCCCAGCGCAAGGAACTGCTCGCGCTCGTGGCCCGCGACCTGGAGGAGAGCGCGATCGGCGGCATGCTCAAGATCGCGCCCGACGACCCCGACCGGCTGCTGGAGGAGATCGCCGAGCAGTTGCTCACGCAGGTGAGCGAGCGGGAAGCGGAGCTGGCGGGCCTGCTCGGCAGCGGTACTTGATCACTCCGTTCGCGCGGTGACGGGTGCTCCGCCGTCCACGGGCCGGTGGGGGCTGATCGCGCGGTTCCCCGCGCCCCTGAAAGGTGAGGGTGCGCCCCTTGGTAGCGTCGGGGGCATGAGTTTCGGAGCTGGTGTGCCCACGGTCGAGGTCGGGGATCTCGCGGACGGAGACTTCCTGCTGGACGTCCGGGAGGACGACGAGTGGCAGGCGGGTCACGCCGAAGGGGCCCTGCACATCCCCATCAGCGAATTCGTGGCCCGCTACGGCGAGTTGACGGAGGCGGCCCCGCAGGACGGCAGGGTCAACGTGATCTGCCGTTCCGGCGGCCGGTCGGCGCAGGTCGCCATGTATCTGAACCAGCAGGGCGTCGACGCGGTGAACGTCGCCGGCGGAATGCAGGTCTGGGCGGCCAAGGGCCGCCCCGTGGTGAACACGGAGGGGCAGCCGGGGTTCGTGCTGTAGCGGGGCGGACCTCGGCCGGAGCTCGCCCCCTCAGCCCAGGGGGTGGGCCGCCAGCAGGTCGCCCAGCGCCTCCTCGTGTGCCGCCGCAGGGCCGAGCGACAGCTCCAGGTGCTTGGCCCAGGCGTGGTACCGGTGCAGCGAGTAGTCGGTGTCCGCGCCGAAGCCCCCGTGCAGATGCTGCGCGGTCTGCACGACCCGGCGTACGCCCTCGGAGGCCCAGACCTTGGCGACGGCCACGTCCCCCGACGCGGGCAGCGCTCCGCCCGCCCCCGTGCTGATCCGCCACGCGGCCTGCCAGAGGGTCGCCTCCATCGCGCGCAGATCGATGTAGCGGTCGGCGGCCTGCACGGCCACGGCCTGGAACGTGGCGACCGGGAAGCCGAACTGCTCCCGCTTGCCGGTGTATTCGCTCGTCATGTCCAGGACCCGCTCGCCCAGGCCGAGGGCCAGCGCGCACGTTCCGGTGGCGAGCAGGTTCCGCAGCCACTCCCACGCGCCGTCGGCGTCGATGACGTCACGGGCGGGGATCCGTACGGAATCCAGGTGGAGTTCGCCGAGCAGCTCGCCCGTCGTCGAGATCTGCTCGGCGAGCGTCGCGCCCTGCTGGTCACGGGGCACGAGGGCGAGTACGGAGCGGCCCGTGCCGGTGCTCAGCGCGGGTACGAGGACGAAATCGGCGTTCCGCGCCCAGGGAACGGCCGTCTGCAGCCCGTCCAGCACCCACGCGCCGTCCTCCTGCCGTGCGGTCACGGCGAGTTCGGCGCCGTCGTGTCCGGTGCGTCCGTTCGCGGCGACCGTCAGGACCAGTTCGCCTCGGCCGGCGCGTCCGAGCAGGTCGGTCTTCAACTCCTCGCCGCCGTAGGTCTGTACGGCCACGGCGGCGGCCGTGCTCTCCAGCAGCGGCACCCTGGCGAGTACCTTCGCCGATTCCCGCAGCACCAGGCACAGGGCGACGGCGTCCAGACCGGCGCCGCCGTGGCGCGCGTCGAGCAGCAGGCTCAGGAGGTCCGCGGCGGCGAGCCGGGACCACAGGGCACGGTCGAAGTCGTCCGCGACGGCGCCCGCGGTGAGCGCGGGACTCGGCACGCCGTCCGGCGCGACCCCCGCGAAGACCGCCTTCGCCGCCTCCACGGCCGCCTGCTGTTCCTCGGTGAAGGTGAAGTCCACGGTCCCGTCCTCCCGGTCGGTCTGACACGTCGGTCCGGCGGAGCGTCAAGATAGAACAGGTTCTACAAAAAGGGAACGACGGCGGGCCGTAAGGTGTCCACCGCTCCGCTGTGCCCCCTGGGCTGTGCCGGGCGGGTGGGGCTGAGTACCGTTCCGGTGCGGCCGTCGCCGTCGCGGCACGGGCGGCGGCAATCGGGCAGACATGGGGAAACGGGGCGCAATGGATGCGTACGACGAGGGCGCGGACGCCCGTCCCGTGGCGGGCGAGCCCTCGGAGGCTCCCTCGGCCACTCCCGTACCGGCCGTGGACCCGCTCTCCGTGGACCCGCCCCCCGCAGGCCCGCCCCCCGCAGATCCGCTTCCGGCCGGTTCCCCTCCCCCCGTCGGCCCTCCCTCCGCCGACCCTTCCTCCGCCGGTCCTCCTCCTGAAGGCCCTGCCCCCGTGGGTATCGCGGCCCTCTCCCTCCCCTTTCAGATCGCCGCGGCCCTCGCGTTCGCGCTCGTCGCGCTGGTCGCCTGTGTGCACCTCGGCATGGTCTTCCTGCATGTCTCGCCGTCGAACACGGTCACCAAGCAGCACGGGCAGGCGATCGACGAGTGGATCTACCCGGAGTTCGAGCAGAACTGGAAGCTCTTCGCGCCCAACCCGCTGCAGCAGAACATCGCGGTCCAGGTCCGGGCCGAGGTGAAGAGCATGGACGGCGGCATCAGGACGACCCGCTGGTACGACCTCTCCGCGCTGGACGGCAAGGCCATCGACGGCAATCTGCTGCCCAGCCACACCGAGCAGAACGAACTGCGCCGGGCCTGGGACTTCTTCGCGGCCACGCACGACAACGCGAACCGACCGAACGGTCTGCGCGGCGACCTCTCCGAGCGCTATCTGCGCCGCATCGCGGTTCTGCGCCTCGACCGTGAGGGGGCGGGCGGCCGGGGAGCCGTCGTCCAGCAGGTCCAGGTCCGTTCCCGTACGACCAATGTGCCGCCGCCGGAGTGGAGCCAGGAGCAGGTGTCCGACAAGCCCGTCCTGCGCCAGCTGCCCTGGTGGCCGGTGTCGGACACCGACCGGGCGGCCGGGACCAGGCCCGTGGACTCCACGGAAACGGCGGCGAGCGCCCGATGAGCGACCACGAGAGCACCCCGGTGAGCGATCAGGACAGCGGTCCGGCGAGGAATCACGACGGCACCCCCGTGAGCGATCGGCCCGGCGGCCCGGTGGGCGCCCCGGAGCCCCGGCAGGCACGCAGTCCCGGCCGGGAGCGGCTGGCCGGACGGATCAGCCGTTTCGACCGCAAGCACCGGCTCGACCGGAAGCTGGGGCACGCCGTCTCGCGTCTCACCGGGCAGGCTCTGGGGCCGTACCAGACCGCGGTGATCCGCATAGGTTTCGCCGGGACCTGGCTGCTCTTCCTGCTGCGGGAGTTCCCGCACCGCCAGGAGATGTACGGGCCCGACGGACCCTGGAGCTGGGACCTGGCCCAGCAGCTCATCGCGAGCAACCACGCCTTCACCGTCCTGATGTGGGCCGACAGCCAGGTCTGGTTCGAGATCGTCTTCGGGTTCGCCGTGCTCTCCGCGGCCCTGTTCATGCTCGGCTGGCGCACCCGCACCATGTCCGTGCTCTTCCTGCTCGGCGTGCTCTCCCTCCAGAACCGCAGCATCTTCATGGGGGACGGCGGCGACAACGTCATCCACCTGATGGCGATCTACCTCGTGTTCACCCGCTGCGGCCAGGTGTGGTCGCTGGACGCGCGGCGCGAGCGCCGGACGGCGGCGGCACGCGCGCGTGGCGGTCATGAAGGGCACGAGGGGTACGAGGGGTACGAGGGGTGCGACGGGTACGAGGGGCATCCCGAGGCGGACCGGGGCGGTCGTCGGCCTGACCGGGTCGGGGTCGTTCTGTGGGCCGTGTCCGGTCTCGCCCTGGCGGCCGTCACGCTCGCCGGGAAGATCGACGGCGGAGTGCTGGGCGGCTGGCGGACGATCTACTGGGGACTGTGGGCGCTCCAGGCCCTGTGGTGGCTGGCCGGCCGGTACGCCGACCGGAGCGACCAGCCGCGGATCCTCCTCGACGTCGTCGCCAACCTCGTCCACAACGCGGCCCTCTTCGTGATCATGGCCGAGGCGTGTCTGATCTACGCGACCGCCGGCTGGTACAAGATCCAGGGCTCGCGCTGGCAGGACGGCACGGCCGTGTACTACCCGCTGCACCTGGACTACTTCTCCCCCTGGCCCGTCCTGTCCGACGTCCTGTCCGCGAGCGGCACCATGGTGATGCTGGTGACGTACGGGACCGTGGTCGCGCAGGTCGCCTTCCCCTTCACGCTGTTCAACCGGCGGGTGAAGAACGTTCTGCTGGCGGTGATGATGACCGAGCACGCCGTGATCGCCGTGGTGCTGGGCCTGCCGTTCTTCTCCCTCGCGATGATCGCGGCGGACGCGGTCTTCCTGCCGACGTCGTTCCTGCGCCGCCTCGGCGGCTGGGCCGCCCGCGTGCGTGAGTGGCTGGTTTCCAGGGTCTCCCGCAACTCCCGGTTCGGGCGCCTCGGGCGTGCGCTGCCGGGGCCGCGCGAGGACTCCGGGGAGGAGTCGGGTGGGTCGGGCGGGCCGGGTGCGGAAGCGGGCGACGAGCCGGGTGAGGGGGACCCGCGTGCCCCGAAGGCGGCCGATCCCCCGCACGTAGGCTTCACGGCATGACGGAACCCCGCGACCGCGAGCCTCTGAGCGCCTGGCACCGGCTCGCCGACACCGCCGTGCTGCTCGACGGCTTCCACGTCCTCAAGCACGCGCTGCGCTTCGACGCGGAGGTCCCGGTGGCCGTCACCACGGACCGGACGGCCGCGCTCACCCTCGCGGACGAGCTGGCCCCGGACGTACGGGAGAGGCTGGACGTCCTGCTGACGGAGGTCCCGGAGGCCGTGTACCGGGCGCTCGTGCCGCGTCCGCACCCCACGGGGGTGGCCGCACTGGCGGTACGGCCCTCACGTGACGCCAACCTGCGGGCACTGGCCCGTGTCCCCCGTACCGCGCCGGTGATCGTTCTCGACCAGCCGCGCAATCTCGGGAACGCCGGGGCCGTGATCCGGCTCGCGGCCGGGTTCGGGGCGACCGGGGTCGTCACGACCGGCACGCTCGATCCGTGGCATCCCACGGTCGTGCGGGGTGGGGCGGGGTTGCACTTCGCCACGGCCGTCGAGCGGCTGGCCGTGGACGAGTTGCCCTCCGGGCCGGTGTTCGCGCTCGATCCGGAGGGGGCGGATGTTCGGGAGCTGAAGCTTCCCGATGATGCGGTTCTTGCCTTCGGCTCGGAGCGGAGCGGGTTGTCGGGGGAACTGCGTGCGCGTGTCGACCACTTGGTGTCTTTGCCCATGCGGCCTCAGGTGTCGAGTTACAACCTCGCCACCAGTGTGGCCATGGCGTTGTTCCACTGGAGTGCGTCGTAGGGGCGCGTGGGTGGGTGCGGGTCCGCTGTGGCTGGTCGCGCAGTTCCTCGCGCCCCTTAAATGCGTGGTTGGCTGACGGTTCGTCGTGGTTGAGCGCGCAGTTCCCCGCGCCCCTGACGGGGACGGGGTCCCTGTGTGGGGCTACGCCTTCGTGTGGTGTTCGCTTCGGATTTCCACTACTCGGAAGCGGTTGGAGACGAATGCTCCGTCGCACAGGGCGGCGTTGGCCGCCGGGTTGCCGCCCGAGCCGTGGAAGTCGGAGAAGGCGGCCGTCTGGTTGACGTACACACCGCCCGTCAGGTTCAGGGAGAGCTGGGCCGCCTCGTCCAGGCACGCTTCCCGGACGGCTTCCTCGACCTCGTCCGAGGTCGTGTACGCGCCGACGGTCATCGCGCCCTTCTCACGGACGGTGCGGCGCAGCAGCTCCACCGCTTCCGCCGCCGAGTCGACCGCGACGGCGAACGAGACCGGGCCGAAGCACTCGCTCATGTAGGCGGCCTGGTCGTCCGGCTTGCCCCCGTCGAGCTTCACGATCACCGGTGTGCGGACCACCGCGTCGGGGAAGTCCGGGTTCGTGATCTCCCGTGAGGCGAGGGCGACTTCGCCCAGGCCGGCCGCCGCCTCGACGCGGGCCTTCACGTCCGGGTTCACGATCGCGCCCAGCAGGGCGTTGGCCCGGGCGTCGTCCCCGAGGAGCCCGTCGACGGCCCTCGCGAGGTCGGCGACCACCTCGTCGTACGACTTGGGGCCCTCCTCCGTACGGATGCCGGCGCGCGGGACGAGGAAGTTCTGCGGGGTCGTGCACATCTGGCCGCTGTAGAGGGACAGGGAGAAGGCGAGGTTCGACAGCATTCCCTTGTAGTCGTCGGTCGACTCCACGATCACCGTGTTGACGCCGGCCTTCTCCGTGTAGACCTGCGCCTGGCGGGCGTTGGTCTCCAGCCAGTCCCCGAACGCCGTCGAGCCGGTGTAGTCGATGATCCGGATCTCGGGGCGGGTGGCCAGGGTCTTGGCGATGCCCTCGCCGGGCCGCTCGGCGGCCAGCGCCACCAGGTTCGGGTCGAAGCCCGCCTCGGCGAGCACCTCGCGGGCCACCTGGACGGTGAGCGCCAGCGGAAGGACCGCGCGCGGGTGGGGCTTCACCAGTACCGCGTTGCCCGTGGCCAGGGAGGCGAACAGGCCCGGATAGCCGTTCCACGTGGGGAAGGTGTTGCAGCCGATCAGCAGCGCGACCCCGCGCGGCACCGGCGTGAACTGCTTGGTCAGCGCGAGCGGGTCGCGCTTGCCCTGGGGCTTCGTCCACTCCGCCGTGTCGGGCGTGCGGACCTGCTCCACGTACGCGTACGCCACCGCTTCCATGCCGCGGTCCTGCGCGTGCGGGCCGCCCGCCTGGAACGCCATCATGAAGGCCTGGCCGCTGGTGTGCATGACCGCGAGCGCGAACTCGTGCGTGCGGTCGCTGATCCGCTTGAGGATCTCCAGACACACCACCGCACGGGTCTCCGCGCCCGCGTCGCGCCAGGCGCGCTGCCCGGCGCGCATGGCGGGCAGCAGTGTGTCGACGTCCGCGTGCGGGTACGTGACGCCCAGCTCGATCCCGTACGGCGAGACCTCGCCGCCCACCCAGTCGTCGGTGCCGGGCTGGTCCAGGTCGAGCCGGCCGCCCAGCAGGGCGTCGAAGGCGGCCTTGCCCTCGGCCATTTCCAGGCTGCCGTTCTCCCCGTACGCCTTGGGGTGTTCGGGGTGCGGCGACCAGTACGCGCGTGTGCGCATCGCCTCCAGCGCCTGGTCGAGGGTCGGCCGGTGCTTGGCGACGAGCTCGTGCGCGGTCAGTGCGGCGGCGGCCATGCGGAACCATCTCCTCGTTTCATGAACTCTTCGTCGGGCTCAGGACCTGGCAGATCCTGCTCATGACCTGGGCAGAAACAGCCGGACAGAGTTAGAGTAACCGAACGATCGGTCGGGACAAGGGGGTCCGCTGAACCTGTGGAAAACCCCGTGCGGGAGGATCGCGAGCATGACAGCACTCGACCTCGCCGGCCCTGTGGCCGTCGTCGGCACCGGCACCATGGGCCAGGGCATCGCCCAGGTCGCGCTCGTCGCGGGCCACCCCGTGCGGCTGTACGACTCCGCGCCCGGCCGGGCCCGGGCGGCGACCGAAGCGATCGGCACCCGCCTCGACCGGCTCGTCGAGAAGGACCGGCTGACCGGCGCCGAGCGCGACGCGGCGCGGGCCCGGCTGCGCCCCGCCGAGAGCCTTGCCGACCTCGCCGACTCGGGGCTCGTCCTCGAAGCCGTCCTGGAGCGGCTGGACGTCAAACAGCAGCTGTTCCGCGAGCTGGAGGACATCGTCCCGGACGACTGCCTGCTCGCCACCAACACCTCCTCCCTGTCGGTGACCGCGATCGGCGGCGCCCTGCGCAACCCCGGCCGTTTCGTCGGGCTGCACTTCTTCAACCCCGCGCCGCTGCTGCCCCTAGTGGAGGTCGTCTCCGGGTTCGCGACCGACGTCACGTCGGCCACGCGCGCGTACGAACTGGCCCGCGCCTGGGGGAAGACCCCGGTCGCCTGCGCCGACACCCCGGGTTTCATCGTCAACCGCATCGCGCGGCCCTTCTACGCCGAGGCCTTCGCGGTCTACGAGGCCCAGGCCGCCGACCCCGCGACGATCGACGCGGTCCTGCGCGAGTCGGGCGGCTTCCGGATGGGCGCCTTCGAACTGACCGACCTCATCGGCCAGGACGTCAACGAGTCCGTCACCCGCTCCGTGTGGGAGGGCTTCTTCCAGGACGTGCGTTTCACCCCCTCGCTGGCCCAGCGGCGGCTCGTCGAGTCGGGCCGCCACGGCCGCAAGACGGGGCACGGCTGGTACGACTACGGCGACGAGGGCGAGCGGCCCGAGCCGCACACCGCGGAGAAGGTCCAGCCGCCCGCGTACGTCGTCGTCGAGGGCGATCTGGGCCCCGCCGCCGAACTGATCGCGCTGATCCGCGAGGCGGGCATCCAGGTCCGCGAGGACGAGGAGGACCACGGCACGCGCCTGGTCCTGCCGAGCGGCGGCCAACTGGCGCTCGCGGACGGCCAGACCGCCGTCGAGTTCCGTGACGTCGTCTACTTCGACCTGGCTCTCGACTACCGCAGGGCGACCCGGATCGCCCTGTCCCACTCGCAGGACACCCAGACGCAGACCCTCGCCGAGGCCACCGGGCTCTTCCAGGCGCTCGGCAAGGACGTCAGCGTCATCGGGGACGTGCCCG
The DNA here is from genome assembly GCF_042677425.1 of Streptomyces sp. NPDC127119. Taxonomy (NCBI): domain Bacteria; kingdom Bacillati; phylum Actinomycetota; class Actinomycetes; order Kitasatosporales; family Streptomycetaceae; genus Streptomyces; species Streptomyces sp. NPDC127119. The sequence goes on from NZ_JBHXTO010000023.1 coordinate 71,243, forward strand.
GCCTGATCGTCGCCCGCACGGTGGCCCGCATCGTCGACCTCGCGCACGACGCCGTCGCCAAGGGGGTCGCCACCGAGGAGGACATCGACACGGCGATGCGCCAGGGCGTCAGCTACCCGCTGGGCCCCTTCGAGTGGAGCCGCAGGCTCGGCCGCAGCTGGGCCTACGACGTCCTGGACGACCTGCACATGCGCGACCCGTCGGGGCGGTACGCGCCGTCCCTCGCGCTCTACCGCCACGCTTACGCCTCGGAAAAGCGGGAGGGCACCCCATGACCACCGCCAAGCGCGACACGTACACGCCGGAGACGCTGCTCTCCGTGGCCGTGCGGGTCTTCAACGAGCGCGGTTACGACGGCACCTCCATGGAGCACCTCTCCAAGGCGGCCGGCATCTCCAAGTCGTCGATCTACCACCACGTCACGGGCAAGGAGGAGCTGCTGCGCCGGGCCGTCAGCCGGGCGCTCGACGGCCTCTTCGGGATCCTCGACGAGGAGCACGCGCGCGAGGGGCGTGCCGTGGAGCGCCTGGAGTACGTCACCCGGCGCATGGTCGAGGTCCTCACCGCCGAACTGCCGTACGTGACGCTGCTGCTGCGCGTGCGCGGCAACACCGACACCGAGCGCTGGGCCCTGGCGCGGCGCCGCGACTTCGACCACGAGGTGGCCGCGCTCCTGAAGGCGGCGGCGGCCGACGGGGACGTACGCGCCGACCTGGAGGTCCGGCTCGCGACGCGGCTGGTCTTCGGAATGATCAACTCGATAGTCGAGTGGTACCGCCCGGACGGGCGGGGCATGGGCGAGCGCGAGGTCGCCGACGCGGTGGTGCTGATGGTCTTCGGGGGACTCAGACAGGCGGGCTGAGCGCGTTCCCGCGGGGCGCGTGGGCCGGACGGCGCGCCCCCGCCCGCCCCGCTCACCCCTGCGGTTCCAGGTCCTCCTCCTCGAACACCAGCAGCGTTCGGGTGCTGAGCACCTCGGGGATGGCCTGGAGCCGGGTGAGGACCAGTTCGCGCAGGGCCCTGTTGTCCGGCGTGTGCACCAGCAGCAGGACGTCGAAGTCACCGCCCACCAGTGCGATGTGGGACGCCCCGGGGAGTCTCCTGAGCTGCTCGCGGACCGTGCGCCAGGTGTTCTGCACGATCTTCAGCGTGATGTAGGCGGAGGTGCCGTGTCCCGCGCGCTCGTGGTCGACACGGGCACCGAAGCCGCGGATCACACCGTCCTCGACGAGGCGGTTGATCCGCGCGTAGGCGTTGGCACGGGACACGTGGACCCGCTCGGCGACCGATCGTATCGAGGCGCGGCCGTCCGCCTGGAGCATCTGGAGAATGTCCTGATCGATGGAGTCGAGCGGACGCGGCGGCGGCAGGGCCGCACCGGGGTCCGGTCCCTCGGCCATTTGTTCAGGTGCCATGTCCCCCCGCCTCCCTACCATGGACGTACTGCATCCATCTCAGGCTGTGCAGAACCGTTTGTCCACAGCCTGGAGGTGCCTGTAGCCAAAATGTGCCGACGACCGAACAATCGGTAGGTGAGGCGCGTCACTCTCGGCGGCCTCTCGAAGCGACTCCCACGAGGAGGTGCCGACATGACGGTCATGGAGCAGCGAGGCGCATACCGGCCGACGCCCCCGCCCGCCTGGCAGCCACGTACCGACCCCGCGCCGCTGCTGCCCGACGCGCTGCCCCACCGCGTCCTCGGCACCCGTGCGGCCGATCAGGTGGACCCGGAGTTGCTGCGCCGGCTGTACGCGGAGCTGGTGCGGGGCCGCCGGTACAACGCGCAGGCCACCGCCCTCACCAAGCAGGGCCGTCTCGCGGTCTACCCCTCCTCCACCGGCCAGGAGGCCTGCGAGGTCGCCGCCGCGCTCGTCCTCGAAGAGCGCGACTGGCTCTTCCCGAGCTACCGGGACACCCTCGCGGCGGTCGCCAGGGGCCTCGACCCCGTCCAGGCGCTGACGCTCCTGCGCGGCGACCGGCACACCGGCTACGACCCGCACGAGCACCGCATCGCCCCCCTGTGCACCCCGCTGGCGACCCAGCTGCCGCACGCCGTGGGCCTCGCGCACGCCGCCCGCCTCAAGGGCGACGACGTGGTCGCGCTCGCGCTGGTCGGCGACGGCGGCACCAGCGAGGGCGACTTCCACGAGGCACTGAACTTCGCGGCCGTCTGGCAGGCCCCGGTGGTCTTCCTGGTCCAGAACAACGGCTTCGCCATCTCCGTCCCGCTCGCCAAGCAGACCGCCGCCCCCTCACTGGCCCACAAGGCCGTCGGGTACGGGATGCCGGGCCGGCTGGTCGACGGCAACGACGCCGCCGCGGTGCACGAGGTCCTGGGCGAGGCGATCGCCCACGCGCGCGCGGGTCTCGGCCCGACGCTCGTGGAGGCGGTGACGTACCGCATGGAGGCCCACACGAACGCGGACGACGACAAGCGCTACCGCGAGGACGCGGAGGTCGAGGCCTGGCGGGCGCACGACCCGATCGCCCTCATGGAGCACGAGCTGACCGAGCGCGGACTGCTCGACGAGGACGGGATGCGCGCCGTGCGCGAGGACGCCGAGGCGATGGCCGCGGACCTGCGCGAGCGCATGAACCAGGACCCGGCCCTCGACCCCATGGACCTGTTCGCGCACGTCTACGCCCGGCCCACCCCGCAGCTCCTGGAGCAGGAGGCGCAACTGCGCGCCGAGCTGGACGCCGAGGCGCGCCACCACGACGACGAGGACGCGCACGTCCCCTCGCACGAGCCGGAAGGAAACACGCGATGACGACCGTCGCGGTGAAGCCGGCCACCATGGCGCAGGCGCTCGGACGGGCCCTGCGCGACGCCATGACCGACGACCCCACCGTCCATGTGATGGGTGAGGACGTCGGCGCCCTCGGCGGTGTCTTCCGTGTCACCGACGGCCTCGCCAAGGAGTTCGGCGAGGACCGGGTGACCGACACCCCGCTGGCCGAGGCGGGCATCCTCGGCACGGCGGTCGGCATGGCCATGTACGGGCTCAGGCCGGTCGTGGAGATGCAGTTCGACGCCTTCGCGTACCCGGCCTTCGAGCAGTTGATCTCGCACGTGGCGAAGATGCGCAACCGCACGCGCGGGGCGATGCCGCTGCCCCTGACCGTGCGCGTGCCCTACGGCGGCGGCATCGGCGGGGTGGAGCACCACAGCGACTCCTCCGAGGCGTACTACATGGCGACTCCGGGGCTGCATGTCGTGACGCCCGCGACGGTCGCCGACGCGTACGGGCTGCTGCGCGAGGCCATCGCCTCCGACGACCCGGTCGTCTTCCTGGAGCCCAAGCGGCTGTACTGGTCGAAGGACTCCTGGAACCCCGACGAGCCGCAGCGCGTGGAGCCGATCGGCCGCGCGGTGGTCCGCCGCCCGGGCCGCAGCGCCACGCTCATCACGTACGGGCCGTCCGTGCCCGTCTGCCTGGAGGCCGCGGAGGCGGCGCGGGCCGAGGGCTGGGACCTGGAGGTCGTCGACCTGCGCTCCCTGGTGCCCTTCGACGACGAGACGGTCGCCGCGTCCGTGCGCCGCACCGGCCGGGCCGTCGTGGTGCACGAGTCGGGCGGCTACGGAGGGCCCGGCGGGGAGATCGCCGCGCGGGTCACCGAGCGGTGCTTCCACCATCTGGAGGCGCCGGTGCTGCGCGTGGCCGGGTTCGACATCCCGTATCCGCCGCCGATGCTGGAGCGGCACCATCTGCCCGGTGTCGACCGGATCCTGGACGCGGTGGCGCGGCTGCAGTGGGAGGCACAGAGCTGATGGCCCAGGTCCTGGAGTTCAAACTGCCCGACCTCGGTGAGGGGCTCACCGAGGCCGAGATCGTCCGCTGGCTCGTCCAGGTCGGCGATGTCGTCGCCGTCGACCAGCCCGTCGTGGAGGTCGAGACGGCCAAGGCGATGGTCGAGGTCCCCTGTCCGTACGGCGGTGTGGTCACGGCCCGCTACGGCGAGGAGGGCACCGAACTGCCCGTGGGCTCGCCGCTGCTGACGGTCGCCGTGGGAGCGCCGGCCTCCGGCACACCGGACCTCGACGCGGCGGACCTCGGCCCGTCCGCCTTCGACACCCCGGCTTCCGGGGCACGGGCTGCCGGCGGCGAGGACGAGGGCTCCGGGAACGTGCTCGTGGGCTACGGCACACAGGCGCCTCCGGCACGGCGCCGCAGGGTACGACCGCCCGCGTCCGGCACGGGCCCGGGCCACCGGTCACCGGGCGCGTCCCCCGGCGCGTCCCGGACCGCCGCTCCGTCGCCGTCGCCGTCGCCCGCGGTGGGTGCGGATGCCGGGCGCCGGGTCGACGGCCCCGTGCCGGTCATCTCGCCGCTCGTGCGGCGGCTGGCCCGGGAGAACGGGCTCGATCTGCGGGCGCTGGCCGGTTCGGGACCCGACGGTCTGATCACACGTGCGGACGTGGAGCACGCCGTACGGGCCGGCGCGTCCGCCCCGGCCCTCGCACGCCCGGAGCGGAGCCCGGCGACGGCCCCCGTACCGGCCACCGCGCACGCGTCCGGCACCGCCGCCTCCCGCGCGGGCACCCGCGTCCCCCTCAAGGGCATCCGCGGTGCCGTCGCCGACAAGCTCTCCCGGAGCCGGCGCGAGATCCCCGACGCGACCTGCTGGGTGGACGCCGACGCGACGGAACTGATGCACGCGCGCGCGGCGATGAACGGGGCGGGCGGGCCGAAGATCTCCCTCCTCGCGCTCCTCTCCCGTATCTGCACCGCCGCGCTGGCCCGGTTCCCCGAGCTCAACTCGACGGTCGACACGGAGGCCCGCGAGGTCGTCCGGCTCGACGAGATCCACCTCGGGTTCGCCGCGCAGACCGAGCGCGGACTCGTCGTACCGGTGGTGAAGGGGGCGCACAGCAGGGACGCGGAGTCGCTGAGCGCGGAGTTCGCCCGGCTCACCGAGGCGGCCAGGACCGGGACGCTCACCCCGGCGGACCTCACCGGCGGGACCTTCACGCTGAACAACTACGGGGTGTTCGGCGTCGACGGCTCGACCCCGATCATCAACCACCCCGAGGCGGCCATGCTCGGCGTCGGCCGGATCGTCCCCAAGCCCTGGGTGCACGAGGGCGAACTGGCGGTGCGGAAGGTCGTACAGCTCTCGCTCACCTTCGACCACCGGGTGTGCGACGGCGGAACGGCGGGCGGTTTCCTGCGGTATGTGGCGGACTGCGTGGAACAACCGGCGGTGCTGCTGCGGACCTTGTGACCCCCTCGGCCCCGCAGAGCGCGCGGCCGTCCTTCGCCACCCCCGTCCACATGCTGTGCGCGGGGGTGGAAATGATCCATCGGACACCCATACTCGTGGGGTGACCGCGTTCGAGCCACCCAGCGCACCCGGTTCCTCCGACGCGTTCGGTTCCTCCGGCGCAGCCGGTACGGACGGCCATGACGCCGTCGTACTCGCCGGGGGCGCCGCCCGCCGCCTCGGCGGCGCGGACAAACCGGGCGTCCGTGTCGGCGGTCGCGCCCTGCTCGACCGCGTCCTCACCGCCTGTTCCGGCGCAGCCGTCACCGTGGTCGTCGCGGAGCCCCGGCCCACCGCGCGCCCCGTGGAGTGGGCACGTGAGGACCCTCCCGGCGGAGGCCCGCTCGCCGCGCTGGACGCCGGCCTGCGGCACACCACCGCCGAGTACGTCGTCGTGCTCTCCGCCGATCTGCCGTTCCTCGACCGGGAGACGGTACGAAAGCTGCTGACCGCCCTTCACGAGAGCGGCGGCGAGGGCGTGTTGCTCACCGACCCCGGCGGCCGCGACCAGCCCCTCGTGGCCGCGTACCGCCGCTCGGCGCTGCGACGCGAGTTGACGGCGCTGCGCGCCGAGCACGGCGAACTGACCGGTCTGCCGCTGCGGCGGCTCACCGGCGCGCTCGAACTGACCCGAATCACCGACCCCGTCGCGTCCTTCGACTGCGACACCTGGGACGACATCGCCGCCGCCCGGGCACGTATCAGGGAGCATGGGCACGTGTTGGATGAATGGATCACCGCAGTCAAGGACGAACTGGGCCTCGACCTGGACGTCGACACCGACGTCCTGCTCGACCTCGCCCGCGACGCCGCCCACGGGGTGGCCCGTCCGGCGGCGCCACTGACGACGTTCCTCGTCGGGTACGCGGCGGGCCGGGCCGAGGGAGGCCCCGAAGCGGTCGCGGAGGCCGCCCGCAAGGCCGCGGCACTCGCGCTGCGCTGGGCGGCGGAGGCCGGCTCCACCGACCCGGACGCCGGATGACCGCCTCGGGGCAGTTCGAGGAGATCGACTTCGACGTCGAGGAAGCCCTGGCCCTGGTCAAGGAAGGCGGTGCCCCGGTGCCCGACGACTCCGGATCCACCGGAGCCTCCCGCCCGGTGCCCTCCCCGGCCCCGGGAACCGCGAGCCGTAAGGACACCGCCGGGCCCGCCGGACAGGCCGAGCACCACACCGCCACGCCCTGGCAGCGGGCCCGGACCATCGCCGGGCGAGCCCCCCGCCGCCCGGACACCGCCGTCTCCGTCACGCTGGACGCCGCGCTGGGCCTCGTCCTCGCCGCCCCGCTCGCCGCGCTCTCGGACCTCCCGTCCTTCGACACGTCCGCGATGGACGGCTGGGCGGTCGCGGGCCCCGGGCCGTGGGACGTGCGGGCCGAGGGGGTGCTCGCGGGCCACGGCGTGCCCCAGCGGCTCACCGACGGCGAGGCGGTCAAGATCGCCACCGGAGCGCGGATCCCGCAGGACACCTCCGCCGTGATCCGCAGTGAGCACGGCCGCACCGACGAGAAGGAGCGGCTGTACGCGACACGGGACGTCGTGCACGGTCAGGACATCCGGCCCCGCGGCCAGGAGTGCCGCTCCGGCGACCCCCTGCTGCCGCCCGGCACGCTGGTCACCCCGGCCGTGCTCGGACTCGCCGCCGCCGCCGGATACGACACCGTCGCCGCCCTCCCCCGGCCCCGTGCGGAAATCCTCGTCCTCGGCGACGAGTTGCTCACCGAGGGGCTGCCGCACGACGGGCTGATCCGGGACGCGCTCGGCCCGATGCTGCCGCCCTGGCTGCGCGCGCTCGGTGCGGAGGTCATCGCCGTACGGCGGCTCGGCGACGACGCCGAAGCCCTGCGCAAGGCCCTCAAGAACTCCGGCGCCGACCTGATCGTCACGACCGGGGGCACCGCCGCCGGTCCCGTCGACCACGTCCACCCGATCCTGCGCCGCCTCGGCGCCGAACTCCTGGTGGACGGCGTCGAGGTGCGCCCCGGCCATCCGATGCTGCTGGCACGCCTCAAGGAGAACCAGCACCTCGTCGGGCTGCCGGGCAATCCGCTCGCCGCCGTCTCCGGCCTCCTCACGCTCGCCGAGCCCCTGCTGCGCACCCTCGCGGGACGCGGGGCCCCGGAGTCGTACACGCTGCCTCTTCAGGACGGCGTGCACGGGCACCCGTACGACACGCGGTTGATTCCTGTCGTCCTGCGCGGGGACCGGGCCGTGCCGCTGCACTACAACGGGCCGGCCATGCTGCGGGGTATCGCCGTGGCCGACGCGCTCGCGGTCGTGCCGCCGGGCGGTGCACGGACGGGTCAGGAACTTGAGATCCTCGACCTGCCCTGGGCCATGGCTGGGATCGAGGTGTGTTTCACGTGAAACTTCCGGGCCACGACGCGATCGCGCGGCAGGCGGGCGAACGGCTGGTCACCCATCGGGTGGAGCTGCCCCGCCAACGGGTGGAACGCCCTCTGTTCCAGGTCACCAAACGCGTCCTCATGGCGCTGCTGGTGCTGGTCGGCACGGCTTTCATCGTGTACTTCGACCGCGAGGGCTACACCGACAACTCCGACAAGTCGGTCGACCTGCTCGATGCCTTCTACTACGCGACCGTCACGCTCTCGACCACCGGGTACGGCGACATCACCCCGGTCAGTGACGGCGCCCGCCTCACCAATATCTTCCTGATCACGCCTCTGCGCGTGCTCTTCCTGATCATCCTGGTCGGCACCACTCTCGAAGTCCTCACCGAACGGACTCGGGAGGAGTGGCGACTGAACCGCTGGAGGACCGCCTTGCGGGAGCACACCGTTGTCATCGGGTTCGGCACGAAGGGCCGCTCGGCGATTCAGACCGTGTGCGCGACGGGGCTGAAGAAGGAGCAGGTCGTGGTCGTCGACCCCAGCTCCAAGGTGATCGAGGCGGCGACGGCGGACGGGTACGCGGGGGTGATCGGCGATGCCACGCGCAGTGACGTACTGCTGCGGGCCGAGGTGCAGCGGGCCCGGCAGATCATCATCGCGACCCAGCGCGACGACACCGCCGTGCTCGTCACGCTGACGGCGCGGCAGCTCAACCGCAAGGCGAAGATCGTGGCCGCCGTCCGCGAGGAGGAGAACGCGCCGCTGCTGAAGCAGTCCGGCGCCGACGCCGTCATCACCAGTGCGAGCGCGGCCGGCCGTCTGCTCGGTCTCTCCGTGCTCAGCCCCAGCGCGGGCATGGTCATGGAGGACCTCATCCAGCAGGGCAGTGGGCTCGACATGACCGAGCGGCCCGTCATAAAGGCCGAGGTCGGCAAGGGGGTCCGCGAGATCGAGGACCTGGTGGTGAGCGTCGTGCGAGGGCATCGGGTGCTCGGCTACGACGATCCGGCCATCGGGAAGGTGCAGTTGACGGACCGTCTGATCACCATCGTGCGGGTCAGCCCGCACAGCCATGTCGCGCCCGACATGAGGCCGCTGCCGCAGGACTGAATCCCCACGTGGCGGGCCGTCGGGAGTAGCCTCGCCCGCATGCGAGCGATCACGATTCCTGAACCTGGTGGGCCCGAGGCGCTGGTGTGGGACGAGGTCCCGGACCCGGTGCCCGGCGAGGGCGAAGTGCTGGTCGAGGTGGTGGCGAGCGCGGTCAACCGCGCCGATCTGCTGCAGCGGCAGGGCTTCTACGACCCGCCGCCCGGCGCGTCCCCGTATCCGGGGCTCGAATGTTCCGGACGGGTCGCCGCGCTCGGACCCGGTACCTCGGGGTGGAACGTCGGGGACGAGGTGTGCGCGCTGCTCTCGGGCGGCGGGTACGCCGAGAAGGTGGCCGTTCCGGCCGGGCAACTGCTGCCCGTGCCCGAGGGCGTCGACCTCGACAAGGCGGCCGCGCTGCCCGAGGTGTCCTGCACGGTCTGGTCCAACGTCTTCATGATCTCCCATCTGCGGCCCGGCGAGACGCTGCTGGTGCACGGCGGATCGAGCGGCATCGGCACGATGGCGATCCAGCTGGCGAAGGCCGTCGGGGCGAAGGTCGCGGTCACGGCGGGCAGCAAGGCGAAGCTGGACTTCTGCGCGGAGCTGGGTGCGGACGTGCTCATCAACTACCGCGAGCAGGACTTCGTCGAGGAGGTCAGGGCGGCCACGGACGGGGTGGGTGCCGATGTCGTTCTCGACAACATGGGAGCGAAGTATCTGGGGCGGAACGTCACCGCTCTCGCCGCGAACGGGCGGCTCGCGATCATCGGGATGCAGGGCGGGGCCAAGGGGGAGCTGAACATCGGGGCGCTGCTCAGTAAGCGGGGCGCTGTCACCGCCACGTCGTTGCGGGCCCGGCCGGGTGGGGAGAAGGCGGCGATCGTGGCGGCCGTGCGGGAGCATGTGTGGCCGTTGATCGCCGGTGGGCATGTGCGGCCGGTTGTCGATCGGGAGCTGCCCATGCGGGAGGCCGCGGCGGCGCATCGGGTGCTGGAGGAGAGCAGTCACATTGGGAAGGTGCTGCTCACGTTGGCGTAGGGGTGGGCGGGGTCGGGGTTCGGGTGCGGGGCCGTGGGGGCTTGTCGCGCCGTTCCCCGCGCCCCTGGATGTGACGGGCTCGCCTTGTCGGATTCGTGGGGGCGGTGGCGGTGGGGTTGTGCGTCGGGTGCGGGCCCGTGGGGGTTGCTCGCGCCGTTCCCCGCGCCCCTTAAGGCCACGGGCTCGCCTTGTCGTGTTTGTGGGGCGGGAGGATGAGGCTGTGCGTCGGGTGCGGGGCCGTGGGGGCTTGTCGCGCCGTTCCCCGCGCCCCTTGGGGCGCGAGGTCTAGGTTCTGCGGGTTCTCAGGGCCAGGAAAGTCAGGCCCAGGCCCAGGCCGATGAGGATCAGGCCTGTGCCCAGGGGGAGTACCTGGAGTATGGGTTCCGGGGTTTTCACCGGGCGGGTGGGGGCCTCGCGGGCGTCGATGGGGTGGGCAGGCCGTTCGGGGGGCGCTGCGCTGTCCGGGTGAGCCGACGGGGAGTCCTCCGGCGGCGGAGGCGTCTCCCGGCCCGGACGCTCACGGCCCTCTCCCGCCCGGCTGCCGGCCCGCGACTCGGCGGGGACCGGCTCGTACGCGGCGGCGTAGGGCGTGAACGCGGGGCCCGCCAGCAGCGGCAGCAGCAGGCCGGTCACGCGCAGGGTGCGAAGCCACGGAGTCACGTCGGTGACCCCCTCCCGGTACGGAGGATCCAAGATCAGCGGCTTCAGCCTCACACGGGGTGCCCGCACCGGCATCCGGAGCCCGGACGCCCCGAGCCGTGTCACGTTCAGTGGCAGCCGTGGCGCGCACAGGTGTACGGGGTACAGATCGGGTATGTCGATACGCCATGGCCTGCTGGCGCTTCTGGAGCGCGGTCCCCGCTACGGCTCCCGGCTGCGCACCGAGTTCGAGGCGCGCACCGGCTCGACCTGGCCGCTGAACATCGGCCAGGTCTACACGACCCTCGCCCGGCTGGAACGGGACGGCCTGGTCGTACAGCAGGGCGCCGACGCGGCGGGACACGTGCTGTACGCGCTGACGGACGCGGGGCGGGCCGAGCTGCGGGCCTGGTTCATCCGTCCCGTGGAGCGTTCGAACCTGCCGCGCGACGAACTGGCGATCAAGCTGGCCATGGCGGTCGGGGCGCCGGGAACCGACGTCCGGGCGATCGTGGAGGCGCAGCGGCGGTATCTCTCGGAGACCATGCACACGTACACCCGGCTCAGGGCCCGGGCGCTCGCGGAGGCGCCCGCGCACCGCGACGAGGTGGCGCGGCTCTTCGTGCTGGAGCATCTGATCTTCCGCGCGGAGGCCGAGATCCGCTGGCTGGACCACTGCGAGGCCCGTCTGCTGCGGCTCGCCGAGGCCGCCGCCACGGAGCCGCCGCCCCCGTCGCCGCCGCCCGCCTGACGCGGGGCGCCCGTTCGTACAGGGTGGATCACGCTCTGGAGGGGGCACCACGCTGATGACGTGTGTGAGTGCGAGAGAATGGCGGCATGGAGATGCCGAGGAACGAGAGGTCACCGGAGAACCCCCAGATCCTGGTCGTAGGCCAGGACGGGATGGCTCTCGGTGGCGGTGGAGACGAGGACTCCCGAGAGATCCCGGTGACGGAGATGGTGGAACAGCCGGCCAAGGTCATGCGCATCGGGAGCATGATCAAGCAGCTGCTGGAGGAGGTGCGTGCGGCACCCTTGGACGAGGCGAGCCGGGTACGGCTCAAGGAGATCCATGCCAGCTCGGTGAAGGAGCTGGAGGACGGGCTCGCGCCCGACCTCGTCGACGAACTGGAGCGGCTCTCCCTGCCGTTCACGGACGACGGCATCCCTTCCGACGCCGAACTGCGGATCGCGCAGGCTCAGTTGGTCGGCTGGCTGGAGGGTCTCTTCCACGGGATCCAGACCACCCTGTTCGCCCAGCAGATGGCGGCAAGGGCCCAGTTGGAGCAGATGCGCCGGGCGCTGCCGCCGGGCGCGGGCGGCGAGGAAGAGCTGGTGGACCCGCGCGCGGGCGGCCGTTCGGGCGGCCCGTACCTGTAGAAGCAGTCGTACGAGACGCAGCCATACGAGACGCGGCCATACGAGAAGCAGTCGCACGAGAGGGGCCCGGCAGAGATGCCGGGCCCCTCTCGTACTGTCCTACGGGGTTCGCGCTGTCCTACGGGGTTCGTGACGGATCAGGCCGGGTCGCCCGTCGACACGTAGAGCTGGATCTTCGGCATGCTCTTGGGGTCGACGTCCGTCTCCGCCTCGGGGATCTGGGTCATGACCGTGCCCTCGCCGTACGCGTTCTCGTCCACCGACTTGGCCTCGTACTGCCAGCCCGCCGCCTGGAAGCACGCCTTCACGGAATCGATGTTCTTGAACTTGAAGTTCGGGACCTTGATCTTGTCGGCGTCGTTGTACGACTCGTCGGGCTCCGTGCACTCGGTCGTGTCGATCTTCTTCGTGGTGTCCGGACCCTTGTGGTTCTCCCCGGCCGCCTCCTCGGAGGCCGACGCGCGGGCACTGTTGGCGGCGTCCGTCTTCTTGTCGTCGTCGCCACCGCTCATCGACAGAGCGGTGATCAGCCCGCCGACGGCGAGCAGCGCGACGACGATCGAGCCCACGATCACCGGCATGTTGTTCTTGCGGCCACCGCCGGACCCGCCCGCGGACTGCGGGGACATCGTGTACGGCGGCGGGGTCGTCAGACCCTGTTGCGGGCTGTACGCGGCGGTCTGGTGCGGGGTCGGGTAGCCGCCCTGCTGCGGATAGCCGTACGACGGAGCCGGCGCGTGCGCGGGATTCGGCGCCGGAGTGGGCGCGGGCGTCGACGGGCCGTAGGGGCCGGGCTGGTACGGCGTCTGTACGTTGCCCTGCGGTGCCTGCGCCGAATGGTCGACCGGCGGGAACACCGCGGAGCCCACACCGGCTCCGCTGGACGTCTGCACGCCCGGAACGATGCTCGGGGGCACGGCCTGCACGGACTGGGCCACGCGCAGGCATTCGTCGCGCATCGACTCCGCGCTGACGAAACGCTCGTTCGGGTTCTTCTTCAGCGCGCGGGCGATCAGCGCGTCCACGGCCGGGGGCAGCGAGCGGTTGACCGAGGAGGCCGCGACGGGCGTCTCCTGGACGTGCGCGTACGCGATGGCCAGCGGCGAGTCCGCCTCGAACGGCAGCCGCCCGGTGACCAGTTGGAAGAGCATGATGCCGACCGAGTACAGGTCGGAGCGGGCGTCGACACCGCGGCCGAGGGCCTGCTCGGGGGAGAGGTACTGCGGAGTGCCGACGACCATGCCGGTCTGGGTCATGGAGGTCACACCGGACTGCATGGCGCGGGCGATGCCGAAGTCCATCACCTTGACCACGCCGCGCTTCGTCATCATGACGTTGCCCGGCTTGATGTCGCGGTGGACCAGCCCCATCTCGTGGCTGATCTCCAGGGCGGCCAGCACGTCCGCGGTGATCTTCAGGGCCTTGTCGACGGGCATGGCGCCGTACTGCGCGACGTCCTGGTCGAGGACCGAGCCGAGCGGACGGCCCTCCACGTACTCCATGACGATGTACGGGGTCGGCGCCCCGGAGCCGCCTTCGAGCTGGGTGTCCTCGCCGGTGTCGAAGACCGAGACGATGTTCGTGTGCGTGAGCTTGGCCACCGACTGGGCCTCGCGGCGGAATCGCTCGCGGAAGGCCTGCTCACGGCCGAGGTCGGTGTGCAGTGTCTTGATCGCGACCTGCCGGTCGAGCACCGAGTCGTAGGCGAGGTGCACGGACGCCATGCCGCCCTCGCCGAGCAGGTCGCGCAGCTGATAGCGCCCGCCGGCGACCGATCGCCCCACGTACCGCCCGTGTCCGCCGTCCTGGCTCATCTTTCCGCGTCCCCCATCGGCAGTGCGCCGTCACGCGGGCGAAAGTCGTCTGGTGTGGCTCCCGCGGCCGGTGATCTCTGGTGTTATTCAGGCCAAGTCTGCCGGAGGGCACTGACACGTCAAGCTCGGTGCCCGTTCCGTGACCGTACGCGAAGGAAGCGTCGCGGAAGCGTTACAGGTGCTGTACGGCCGGTACACACAATGTGCACCCGCGGACCTGCCGCGGGTTCCGCGAGCGGGTCCATCACGGACCGGCGCTTCGCGTGGAGGCTGTAGCGTGGCCCGACGGAGACCGTAACAACCACCGCGCGTACTACGTCGACCGGTGCGGACAGAAACGACGGCGAGGACTGATGGCACAGCAGCAGCGCGCTCAGGGCCCGTCCGACCCCGAGGCGACTGGCGGCGGTATGTCAGATGCGCCGGAGTTGTGGGGTAACGGCGGACTGGTCGGGGACGGCCGGTATCGGCTCACCCACAGACTCGGCCGGGGTGGTATGGCCGAGGTGTTCGCGGCCGAGGACGTCCGGCTGGGGCGGACCGTGGCGGTCAAGCTGCTCCGTTCCGACCTGGCCGAGGACCCGACCTCGAAGGCCCGCTTCACACGCGAGGCCCAGTCGGTCGCCGGCCTCAACCACCATGCGGTGGTGGCGGTGTACGACTCGGGCGAGGACGTCCTCCCCCACCAGGTCGTCCCGTACATCGTGATGGAGCTCGTCGAGGGCCGCACGATCCGCGACCTCCTGATCAACGCCGAGGCCCCGGGGCCCGAGCAGGCGCTGATCATCGTCTCCGGGGTGCTCGAAGCGCTCGCCTACTCGCACCAGCACGGCATCGTGCACCGGGACATCAAGCCCGCGAACGTGATCATCACCGACACCGGTGCGGTCAAGGTGATGGACTTCGGCATCGCGCGCGCCCTGCACGGCGCCCAGTCGACGATGACCCAGACCGGAATGGTCATGGGCACGCCCCAGTACCTCTCTCCGGAGCAGGCGCTCGGCAAGGCGGTCGACCACCGCAGCGACCTGTACGCGACGGGCTGTCTGCTCTACGAACTCCTCGCGCTGCGGCCCCCGTTCACCGGTGAGACCCCGCTGTCGGTGGTCTACCAGCACGTCCAGGACATTCCGGTGCCCCCGTCCGAGGTCTCGGACGCGACGCCGCCGGAGCTCGACGGCCTGGTCATGCGCTCCCTCGCGAAGGAGCCGGACGACCGGTTCCAGACCGCCGAGGAGATGCGCGGCCTCGTCCAGTACGGGCTGCAGATGCTGTACGACCAGGGCGGCCACACCGGCACCTGGAACACCGGCCCGGTCGCCGCGCACGAGGGCATGACCACTCCGGCGCTGGGTCTCGCGGGCGCGGCCGGGCTGCCGCACCCCGGCGACTCGGGCACCGCCCAGATCCCGTCACCGCTGCTGCCCCCGGGCATGGGCGGAGGCGACGACGGCGGGTTCGAGGGCCACGGCAACCACGGCAGTGGCCGCGGCAAGATGTGGATCCTCGCCGTCTTCGCGGTGATAGCGATCGCGGCGGGTGTGGCGCTGGCGCTGAACGGCGGTGGCGGCGGTGGCGGCGGGGCCGGCACGAAGACGACGCCGACCGCCTCGGAGACCGAGAAGGACTCCACCCCGAGCGAGGACACCTCGGACGAGCCGACGGACGAGGAGACGGACGAGGACACGAGCACGGGCGGCAACTCGGACTACACGCCGTCGTACGAGCCGTCGCCGACGTACTCGCCCTCGCCCACCGAGTCGAAGCCCTCGGCCGACCCGACGACGAAGGAGCCCACTCCTACGGAGACGGAGGAGGAGCCGACTCCCACGGAGGAGGAGCCGACCGCGTCGGAACCGGCGGGCGACGGCGGCAACACGAACGGGGAGCCCGGCGCCGAGGGCTGACCCTCCGGCCCGCCCCTGAAGAAGCGTCCCCCACGCGCGCGTGGTGGCCGGGTAAGGGCGCCACCGGCGCGTGGCGTTCGGGCGGGGTCCCGGACGGGTGCTCGACCCCGGCCTCACCCCACGAAGGCCTCGCACACCGCGTCGTACTCCCGGGTCCACCACACCGCCAGCGCGGAGGCCGCGGGGAACTGCGGGTCGGCCCGGGTGTCCCCGCGTTCGTAGTGCCAGCGCAGTATCCAGAAGTCGTTGAGGCGCTCCCACCACACCCGGTGCACGGCGGCCGAGAGTTCGGCCGGGGTGGCCCGCGCGGAGCGCCGGTACGCGCGCGCGTAGGCCCGTACCTTCGTCAGGTCGAGCGTGCCGGCGGGGCGTACGAAGAAGATCACGGCGGCCCGTACCGCCTCCTCGGCCTGCGGCTGGACGCCGAGCCGGTCCCAGTCGACGATCGCTGCGGGGGCACTTCCTTTGTAGAGCACGTTGAAGGGGTGGAAGTCCCCGTGCACCCAGCCCACCGAGCCGCCCCGCGGGGGCAGCCGGTCCGCGTGCCGTTCCAGGAGGGTGCGCCGCTCCAGGAGACGGTGCCGGGCCAGTTCGTCGAAGGTGTCGGCCGGGCGGTGGCGGCGTACCCGGGCGAGCAGGTCGTCGATGAGCGCGAAGGTGTCCACGGGGTCGGCGCTGTCGGCCCGCTCCTCGGACTCCCGTGGGGGCATCACCTGTTCCAGGGACGCGTGGACGACCCCCAGGAGGGCGCCCAGGCGGCGGCACTGCTCGGGGGTGAGCTGGGCGCCGCCGCGGTGCCGTCCGTCGATCCAGGGGTGCAGCGCGTACGCGTGGCCGCCGATCACGGCGACCGTGCGGCCGTCCTTCCCGGTCAGCGGCGGGGCCACCGGGACGCCCAGGTCGGCGAGCCGCTGGGTCGCGCGGTGCTGGCGGACGATCGCCGCGGGGTCGGCCGTCTCGGGGTCGAAGTGGTGCTTGAGGAAGTACCGGCCCCGGGTGGTGGCGAGCCGGTAGCCGCGATTCAGCAGCCCCTGGTCGACGGGTTCGCAGGCCAGCGGCGCCCCGGCGGCGTACCGGCGCAGCAGGGCGCCCAGCGGGGGTGCGGGAGAGGGAGCGGGTGAAACAGATGAGCGCGGCACGCGCCAGATGTTAGGGCACCGGAGGGACCCTCCGTATCGTGCTCATTACTTATTGTGCTCGTTCGAGTGCTCCAGGGCGATGCCCAGGGAGTGCACGGTGGCCATGCTGGGCGCGATCTCCAGGTAGACGGCCTCGAAGGGGCTGCCGTCCACGCGCAGCGGGCCGGGGCCGAAGCGTTCGAGCTGGGCGTCGGTCGGCCGGGCGCTCTCGCACCACCCGACGACCTGGACCGACCAGCGTTCCGTGCCCGCGGGGGCGGAGCCCAGGTTGTCCGCGCCGTACGCGACGACACTGCCCGCGCACACCTGGTGGTGGCCGTGGCCCCGGTGCATCCTCAGCAGGACGCGGTCGGCCACGACGATATGGCGGGCCGGTGCCAGGAAGGGCAGGGCGCGCACGCTGGCCGCCACCCGGCCGTACTCGACGCGGCCGAGCAGGCCGGCGGCGATGTGCTGGTCGGTCGGCATGCCCCCAATCTGCGGCACCGGGGGAGCAGGGAGAAGAGGCCGCCGGACCCCCGCACGCGGGCCGTAGGTCCCGTTTCCCGCCGCTCGCCACGAGGAGGGCTCGCCGCGAGGGGGCTTCAGCTCACTGCTGCCGGCCCGCCTGCATGCGGGCCACATAGGCGGCCGCCTGCGCGCGCCGCTCCATGCCGAGTTTGGCCAGCAGGCTGGAGACGTAGTTCTTGATGGTCTTCTCCGCGAGATGCAGCCGCTCGCCGATCACACGGTTGGTGAGCCCCTCGCCGATCAGGTCGAGGATCCTGCGCTCCTGGTCGGTGAGCT
Source organism: Streptomyces sp. NPDC127119 (assembly GCF_042677425.1). Taxonomy (NCBI): domain Bacteria; kingdom Bacillati; phylum Actinomycetota; class Actinomycetes; order Kitasatosporales; family Streptomycetaceae; genus Streptomyces; species Streptomyces sp. NPDC127119. The sequence goes on from NZ_JBHXTO010000023.1 coordinate 88,651, forward strand.
TGGCGAGCCTGGCGTCCCCCTTGGGGCTGCCGCCGTCCCGCAGCCGTTCCAGGACACGGGCGGTCGCCTCCGGGTCGAGCAGGGACTTGCCGGCCGCCACGTCACGGATCGCCGAGAGCAGTTCGTCGCCGCGGATCGCCTTGAGCGCGTAACCCGAGGCGCCCGCCATGATCGCGTCGAAGAGCGCCTCGTCGTCGGCGTAGGAGGTGAGCATCAGGCACTTGATCGACTCGTCCTTGGAGCGGATCTCGCGGCAGACCTCCACCCCGCTGCCGTCCGGCAGCCGCACGTCCAGCACGGCGACGTCGGGGCGCGTGGCCGGAATTCGCGCCAGCGCGTCGGCCGCCGTACCGGCCTCGCCGACCACCTCGATGTCGTCCTCCATCGAGAGCAGCTCATGAACTCCCCGGCGGACCACTTCGTGGTCGTCGAGAAGAAAAACAGTGATTTTTCCCTCTTCGCGCACGGAGCCAGTCTCACACACGATCTTTCCGCTTGCGCCAGTCGAGCCCTTCCCGTCCCCGGGGTGACCGGGATAACGTGCCGGTGTTCCGGCCCCCTGCCAGGCTGTTACCAGTGCTGTGACCAGCGACTGTTCCCGACGCGCGCGAGGTACTTGGAAGTCCGAGTGGAAAGTACTTGGAACTCCGAGCAAAAACGCAGGTCAGGAGGGGTTTCACAGAAATGTGAAGCACTGGGTAACGTGCTTGTTGCAGGGCGCTCGCCGGGGCACCTGTCACGCCTGTTCCCGGCCGAGGGCACCCACCCCGTGCACGGGTACGAGGACCAGGCGAGCCGCTCCCCCGGCTCTCGACGAGCTGGGGGAACCCCAGTTCCCGGCAACCCCGGGGGCCGGACCGACGGAGGAGCACACGTGACCGTGGAGAGCACTGCCGCGCGCAAGCCGCGACGCAGCGCCGGTACAAAGCGCACCGCTGCGAAGAAGCCGCCGGGCGCCCAGCCGGACCTCGTACAGCTGCTGACCCCCGAGGGGAAGCGCGTCAAGAATGGCGAATATGACGCGTACGTAGCCGACATCACCCCCGAAGAGCTGCGCGGCCTGTACCGCGACATGGTGCTCACCCGGCGCTTCGACGCCGAGGCCACCTCCCTGCAGCGCCAGGGCGAGCTGGGCCTGTGGGCCTCGCTGCTCGGCCAGGAGGCCGCCCAGATCGGCTCCGGGCGGGCCACCCGCGAGGACGACTACGTCTTCCCGACCTACCGCGAGCACGGCGTCGCCTGGTGCCGCGGCGTCGACCCGGCCAACCTGCTCGGCATGTTCCGCGGCGTGAACAACGGCGGCTGGGACCCGAACAGCAACAACTTCCACCTGTACACGATCGTCATCGGCTCGCAGACGCTGCACGCCACCGGCTACGCCATGGGCGTCGCCAAGGACGGCGCCGACTCGGCCGTGATCGCGTACTTCGGGGACGGCGCCTCCAGCCAGGGCGACGTCGCTGAATCGTTCACCTTCTCCGCGGTCTACAACGCGCCCGTCGTGTTCTTCTGCCAGAACAACCAGTGGGCCATCTCCGAGCCCACCGAGCGCCAGACCCGCGTCCCGCTCTACCAGCGCGCGCAGGGGTACGGCTTCCCGGGCGTCCGCGTCGACGGCAACGACGTCCTCGCCTGCCTCGCCGTCACGAAGTGGGCGCTGGAGCGGGCCCGCCGGGGCGAGGGGCCGACCCTCGTCGAGGCGTTCACGTACCGCATGGGCGCCCACACCACCTCCGACGACCCGACCAAGTACCGGGCCGACGAGGAGCGCGAGGCGTGGGAGGTGAAGGACCCGATCCTGCGCCTGCGCACGTACCTGGAGGCCTCAAACCACGCGGACGAGGGATTCTTCGCGGAACTCGAAGCCGAGAGCGAGGCGTTGGGCAAACGAGTACGCGAAGTCGTCCGTGCCATGCCGGACCCGGACCGCTTCGCCATCTTCGAGAACGCGTACGCGGACGGGCACGCGCTCGTCGACGAGGAGCGGGCCCAGTTCGCCGCCTACCAGGCGTCGTTCGCCGATGAAGGGGAGGGCATTCAGCGATGACAGCGGAAAAGATGGCGCTGGCCAAGGCGATCAACGAATCGCTGCGCACGGCCCTCGACTCGGACCCCAAGGTCCTGATCATGGGTGAGGACGTCGGCAAGCTCGGCGGTGTGTTCCGGGTGACGGACGGCCTGCAGAAGGACTTCGGCGAGGACCGGGTCATCGACACCCCGCTCGCCGAGTCGGGCATCGTCGGTACCGCGATCGGCCTCGCGCTGCGCGGCTACCGCCCGGTCGTGGAGATCCAGTTCGACGGCTTCGTCTTCCCGGCGTACGACCAGATCGTCACGCAGCTCGCGAAGATGCACGCGCGGGCGCTCGGCAAGATCAAGCTCCCCGTCGTCATCCGCATCCCGTACGGCGGCGGCATCGGCGCGGTCGAGCACCACTCCGAGTCCCCCGAGGCGCTCTTCGCGCACGTGGCGGGCCTGAAGGTGGTCTCCCCGTCGAACGCGGGCGACGCCTACTGGATGATGCAGCAGGCCATCCACAGCGACGACCCGGTGATCTTCTTCGAGCCGAAGCGGCGCTACTGGGACAAGTCCGAGGTGAACCGCGAGGCGATCCCCTCCCCGCTGCACAAGGCGCGCGTGGTCCGCGAGGGCACCGATCTGACGCTCGCCGCGTACGGGCCGATGGTGAAGGTCTGCCAGGAGGCCGCGGCGGCGGCACAGGAAGAGGGCAAGTCCCTCGAAGTGCTGGACCTGCGGTCGATGTCCCCGATCGACTTCGACGCCATCCAGGCCTCGGTCGAGAAGACCCGCCGCCTGGTCGTGGTGCACGAGGCGCCGGTGTTCCTCGGGACGGGCGCGGAGATCGCGGCCCGCATCACCGAGCGGAGCTTCTACCACCTGGAGGCACCGGTGCTGAGGGTCGGCGGCTATCACGCCCCGTATCCGCCGGCCCGCCTGGAGGACGAGTACCTGCCGGGCCTGGACCGGGTGCTCGACGCCGTCGACCGCTCGCTGGCGTACTGAGGAGAAGGTCGTGACGACGATGACTGAAACGGCCTCGGGGCTGCGCGAGTTCAAGATGCCCGATGTGGGCGAGGGCCTGACCGAGGCGGAGATCCTCAAGTGGTACGTCCAGCCCGGTGACACGGTGACCGACGGGCAGGTGGTCTGCGAAGTGGAGACCGCCAAGGCCGCCGTCGAGCTGCCGATCCCCTACGACGGGGTGGTGCACGAGCTGCGCTTCCCCGAGGGGACGACGGTGGACGTCGGCCAGGTGATCATCGCGGTGCAGGTGGGCGGCGGAGCGGCTTCGGCCGACGCGGCCGAGTCGGCCGCTCCGGCTGCCGCAACGGCTCCGGCCGCGGCTGCGACCGCCCCGGTGACTCCTGCCCCGGCGGCTGTGGCCGCGACTCCGGCTCCTGCGGCTTCCGCGGAGGCCGAGCCCGCGCCGGAAGGCCGCAAGCCGGTTCTCGTCGGGTACGGGGTCTCGGTGGCCTCCACCAAGCGCCGCCCCCGCAGGGGTGTGCCGGCCCAGCAGCCGGAGGTGGCCGCGGCAGCCGCCGCGGTCAACGGCGAGCTGAACGGACACGCGGCCCCCGCGGCCCGTCCGCTCGCCAAGCCTCCGGTGCGCAAGCTGGCCAAGGACCTCGGGGTGGATCTGGCGGCGGTCACGCCCTCCGGCCCGGACGGGATCATCACCCGCGAGGACGTGCACGCGGCGGTCGCCCCCGCTCCGGCCCCGGCCTCCGTCCAGGAACCCGCGGTCACCGCGGCGCCCGCGACGGCACCGGCGCCCCTCGGCGCTCCGGCCGCGGCCCCGCTCGCCTCGTCCGCCCCAGCCGCCTCGTACGACGGTGTGCGGGAGACCCGTGTCCCGGTCAAGGGGGTCCGCAAGGCGATCGCGGCCGCGATGGTCGGCTCGGCGTTCACCGCGCCGCATGTCACCGAGTTCGTCACGGTCGACGTGACGCGCACGATGAAGCTGGTCGAGGAGCTCAAGCAGGACAAGGACATGCAGGGGCTGCGGGTGAATCCGCTGCTGCTGATCTCCAAGGCCCTGCTGGTCGCCATCAAGCGCCACCCGGACGTCAACGCCTCATGGGACGAGGCCAACCAGGAGATCGTGCGGAAGCACTATGTGAACCTGGGCATCGCGGCGGCCACGCCGCGCGGTCTGATCGTCCCGAACATCAAGGACGCGCACGCCAAGACGCTCCCTGAGCTGGCCGAGGCGCTGGGCGAGCTGGTCGGCACGGCCCGTGAGGGGCGTACGTCGCCGGCGGCCATGCAGGGCGGGACGGTGACGATCACCAACGTCGGGGTGTTCGGGGTCGACACGGGTACGCCGATCCTCAACCCCGGTGAGTCGGCGATCCTCGCCGTCGGGTCCATCAAGCCGCAGCCGTGGGTGCACAAGGGGAAGGTCAAGGCCCGGCAGGTCACGACGCTTGCGCTGTCCTTCGACCATCGGCTGGTCGACGGGGAGCTGGGGTCGAAGGTGCTTGCGGATGTGGCTGCGGTTCTCGAACAGCCGAAGCGGCTGATCACTTGGGGGTAGTGGTTCTTCTGCGGGCCGGTGGGGGCCGGTCGCGCAGTTCCCCGCGCCCCTGAAGGGCAAAGACTGCGCCGTTCCCCGCCCCCCCTTTTCTGGGGCGCGGGGAACGGCGCAGTCGGTTGAGC
>NZ_JBHXTO010000024.1:0-90189 GCF_042677425.1 Streptomyces sp. NPDC127119
ACAGCAAACCGCCCCGCACACAAGCCCCCGGACCAGGCATCCAGCGCCACCGCTCCGCTGACACCCACCCAATGCCACCAACACGCCCACTCACAGGCGGATTGACCCCTCGCAGCGAACGTCGTGCGATTCACAGCAAAGTCTGGTGACGGGCATCCGTTCTCACTGATGGATAGGCGCCCTGCTCAGAGGATTGCTTCGAACTGCGGGAGAGGCAGTTGACCAGATCACCTGCCGACCCACAGACCCCGGCAGGGTGAATGCCATGCATTCCGCCACGCCGGGCTAGCTTCAGTGAGTAGGAAGGGAGGGATATCCCCCTCCCCGAGGACGCCACAACTGCCCATGATGACCACGGACATACGGTGCCGGCGCGACGGCTGGGTCTACTTCAGTCTTGCGCTGGTCGGGACAGCCGGAGCGGTGTGGCTCGCCTACCGGTTCGACCTGCCCGTCGCAAGCACCATTACCGCGTTCCTGCCCTCGCTTGCCGGGATGTACCTGGCATGGGCGACGTTCCGCAACGCCTCGCACGGACAGACCCGAGGTCCCGCAGAGCTGGGCCTGCTCGCCGACCGGCTCGCTGCAGTGGCGGGCGAGCAGTGGAACGCCGAGATCAGGCTCCGCGGAGTCAACAACCCCTACCCGCTGCCGGTCTCATGGGACGCCGCCGACCCCGCCCTGTCCGAACCCTGGGAACTGCTGTGCCAGATCGCACTCGGCTGGCCCGGAGGACCGCCTTCGGACGCGGGCGGCTGGGCGGGCGGCCCGGAGCAATTAGCCGGCCGCGACGGGAAGATCGCTGAGGTCTTCGCGCGGCGCGTACCCACCCGCAGGCTGGTCGTCCTGGGAACGCCAGGTTCGGGCAAGACCGTGCTGCTGATCCGCTGTCTGCTCGGCCTGATGCACGAGCGTGCGGCCGGCGGCCCTGTACCAGTGCTGTTTCCCCTGGCCTCCTGGGACCCCACTGCGCAGCCGCTCGATCGCTGGATGGCCCAGCGGCTCACCCGTGACTACCCGCTTCTTGGCCAGCCCCTTGACGCGCACGACGGGGCTTCGGAGTCCGCTGTCGCCCTGGTGCGGGCGGGCCTTGTCCTTCCGCTACTGGATGGCTTTGACGAACTGCCCGTCACAGCGCGGGCTCTGGCACTCGATCTGATCAACGAGACGCTCGCACTCGGGCAAGCCGTGGTGCTGTCCAGCAGGGCCGACGCCTACCGGGAGACTGCAGCTCCCGGTACAGCTCCCCCGGCCAGGCTGGCCGCCTCGGCAGCTGTCGAACTGCGGCCACTGAACGTCTCGGCAGCCGCCGACTACCTCCTGCGTCACGCCGATACCCCCGGCGACGGCACGGCAGCGCGCTGGCATTCAGTCGCTGCCGACCTCGCGGCCCCCACGCCAACCATGCTCCACGACCTCCTCACCAATCCTCTGATGCTGACGCTCGCCGCCGGCGTGTACAACTCACGCCGCGGAGAACACCCGGCTGAACTGCCCGATCCTGAGCAACTGTGCGACCGCACCCTCCTGCCGGACCGCCGCGCGGCAGAACGCCATCTGCTGGGTGCCTACGTGCCCGCCGCCTACCGGCCGCATCCGCTCCACCCATGCAGGTGGAGCCCGCAGCAAGCAGCACGCACCCTGCGCTTCCTGGCCTGCCATCTCCAGCGCACACTCAGCGGCTCCACCGACCTCGCCTGGTGGCAGCTGCAGTCCGCCCTCCCCCGCCGCCTCTGCCCCCTGATCACAGGCATCATGATCGGACTGAGCGCCTGGGCCACCGCATTCCTCGCCGCCTTCGTCGGCTCCAGCCTCACGCCTGAGGCAAACCTGTGGTGGGTGCTGGGCGCGGAACCCGCAATCGTCGGCGGACTGTCCGCGGGACTCGCCTCCGGAATCACCGCGGGCGTAGCCGCAGGGCTCACCAGCACCTTGATCGACGGTGCCGCCTTCTGGCTGGTCGACCCCGCCTCGGCAGAACCACGCTTTCCCTCCGATTACGTTCCCATCGGTGGAATCGCTCTCGGCTTCGCCAGCGGACTGATCGGCAGCCTCATCACCACCAGCACCGCCCGCCGTGACACAACCAATGCCTCAGCTCGCAGACCCTCGTGGTCCTGGCACTGGAGAACGTGCCTGACAGGCCTGGCAGCAGGCCTGTCGCTATGGTTCCCCTTTGCCTGGTTGGGCAGCACCACAGCTCTGGCAACAGCTGGCGTCAACGCCCTCGTATACGCCTTTGCCGGAGGGCTGCTCGGCTCAGCCACCCGCCGCAGCAGCGAAAATCCCGCACCGGCCAGCGCACTGAAATGGTCCTTCGACGGACGCGCCCTGGCTCTTGGCCTGCTCGCAGGCCCGGCCGTCGGACTCGTCCTGCTCCTCATGGACACCATGCCCGCACTGCTGAACAGCGCGCACTTCTCCCTCGCCGACCACCCTGGCAACTACATCTACTACACCGCCCTGTACGGCCTCGGTGTCGGGCTCGCCGCAAGCCTGCACGTCCGACCTGCTGACGAGGGCACACCGCAAGACCCGGCAACGTCACTCGCCCAGGACCACAGCACGTTTCGCAAGCTGGTCCCGCTCGCAGCCGCCGCAGCCGGTCTCGGATTCGCCGGCATCTACACCGTGTCCGCTCTGGGCTCGGATGGCCCGGTTCTCACCCATGGCGGACCACCTGGTGCGGACCACCCGATGGAACATCTCCCGCTCGCCGTACGGGCACTCGCGTATGCCCTTGCCCTCGGGTCCGCCGGACTCACCGTTGGACTGGCCACGGCCCTCAGCCGCACCGCCTGGTGGCCCCACACCCTCACACGGGCCTACCTCGCCCTCAGATACCGACTCCCCTACGATCTCGCAGCCTTCCTCACCGATGCCCACGAACGGCGCTTCGTGCTGCGCCAGGTCGGGGCCGTCTACCAATTCCGCCACCAAAACCTGCAGCACCATCTCGCCGCGCACCCAAATCTGCCGTGTCAGGCCCATTGCCGAACCGGAGGAACACGGCAATCAGGGGAGCCATGTGGTGCACGGAGCACCTGAGGTCCTTCGGGCCTGACGTTGGGGTCAGCGATCCGCCTCAGGCTGCGGTAGGTCCGAGGAAGACGGGCGCGACGTTCGCCTGCAGACCGACGTCCCGCGTCTTCGGAAGCTGCGCCCCGGGCCCGTCACCGCGGTGGAAGGCAACGGGCCCGATCTGCTGGCGCGGTTTCCCAATGCGACGCAGCCCGGTCCTACGGAATCACCGTCCAGGACCCGGCCATGCATACATGCCAACGAACTCCTTGAGCATCCGTTCTCCAAGTCGGTCCGAGTGTAGGGGACTTGTGTGCGGTCCTGGACGCCGTGGCCGACCCAACCCGACCCGCACGGCAGGGCGGCCGACGACCACCTGACGGCGTGCGCGGGGCCTAGGGACTGTTTCCTGGATCATGTTCGGAGCCAGATGAGGAGGGCTGCGAGGGTGACGGTGCCGAGGTAGATGGCGGCGCGTTTTTCGTATCGGGTGGCGACGGCCCGGAAGCTCTTCAGCCGGTTGATGGCTCGCTCGACGGTGTTGCGTTTCTTGTAGTGCTCGCTGTCGAAGCCGGTGGGACGGCCGCCGCGGGAACCGCGGCTGCGCCGATGTCTTTGCTGGTCGAGGCGTTCGGGGATGGTGTGGGCAATGCCGCGTCGTCGCAGGTAGCGGCGGTTTTCCCGAGCGGTGCATGCCTTGTCTGCCAGCACATGCTCTGGCCTGGTGCGAGGACGTCCGACGCCGGTGCGGGGCACGGAAATCTGCTCCAGGACCCGCATGAGCTGCGGGCCGTCACCGTAGTGTCCCGGTGTCAGGAGGAGGGCGAGGGGCCGGCATCATCCGTCGGCGGCGAGGTGAATCTTGGTGGTGAATCCTCCGCGGGAACGTCCCAGGCATTCGCCGAACCGACCACCTCCTCCAGCCGGTTGACCAACTTTCCCAGGACTGGATCGACCCGGTTCGTCCCCCGCACGACCCCCTTTTTGAGGGGCGGCGTCCGAAGGCGTCTTCCTCGCACCGGCAGCATGCTGGTGAGCCCGCACGGCTGTCGAGTCCACCGACACGTCCCAGTCGATACCGCCCACGGCATCTTCGGCACCCTGAACACGAGACAGCAGCATCTTCCACGTTCCATCAGCTGACCAGCGGCGATGACGTTTATAGACCGTCTCCCACGGCCCGAACCGTTCCGGCAGATCCCGCCACTGCACCCCCGTCCGCACCCGGCACAGCACATCGTTGATCACCCGCCGGTGATCACTCCACCGGCCTCCACGCGCACCACCAAGAGGTAAGAACGACTCCAGCCGATCCCACTCCGCATTCGTCAGATCTCCGCGACCCATGCCACCAGACTGAACCCAACACCCCACACTCGTCGGGAGATCCGAGAAACAGTGCCTAGCGCTGAGTCAGAACCGCGTGGCGTGGGTGTGAGGCGGCGCTGAAGCCTTCGAAACGCAGGGCGCCGCCTCACAGCGCGGGCCTGGACATGCTATGCAACCCCGGCGTCAGCCGGCGTTGGGAAAGACGTCCCGCTTCCTGCGGGGAGATGCAGGTGCAAGGCCTGCCCGCCGCTGCGCAACGCAGCGGCGTATGTCACAGCTACGACCAAGCCTGACCCGTGTGGTTCCGCGGAAAGCCAGCCACGGCTGCCGCGCCCGCGTCCCCGCGTCCAGCACTGCCGCGGTCTCCGGCGGCAGTACGTGGTGACGGATGAAGCAGCCCAGGACACGGGCGGCGTCGGTGGCATCCTGTTCGGGGCGTCCTGGACGATAGTTCCAGGGCGAGGGCGCCGCCGATACGTACGTAGACCTCGGACGAGCCGAGGCGCGTCGTCGACGCACGCGCCGTCGATCTCATACGGCCCCTTCCGCAGGAGCCAGGGCAGCCCGGCCGACAGCGGGGCTGCACCTGCCGCGATGACAGCCCACATGCCCCAATGCCGGGAGCGTCCATCTGCCGAGCACGGCTGCGGCGAAGCCGCAGACGGAATTCGTGATGTGTGCTCCCAACGAACCTGTGACAGCCAGGCGTTCAGCGCGCCAACGTCACGGTACTCAGCGCACGGCAGGCTGCAACCAGGACGCGGGAGCGGCGATGGACGCGGGAGCGGCGATGGACGCGGGAGCGGCGATGGACGCGGGAGCGGCGATGGACGCGGGAGCGGCGATGGACGCGGTGAGGCGCGTTTCGGTATTCCTGCCCGCTGCATGCGTGCGCTATCGGCCTGTTCGGGCCCGAGAGCTCACCGCCGTCCACCCTGAAAGCGGTCACCTTCATGGCGCGGTCCTGGTTCTGTCGGTCAGGGGCGGACCGCGCCCATCTCCCCCATGAAGACGGCCGGATCACTGTCGGATCCACGGATCATCTCGTGCATGGTCCAGTGACCGGAGTCGTCACGGGTGAACTGCGCAAGAGTCGTCGCGGCCGCGTGCGCCACACCGGAGAAGTCGTCAGTAAGCAGTTCCTGATAATCCTTGACGATCAGGATCCCGGCGTTCGACATGTCTGCGAACGTCCTCGCATCCGGCTCCTGATGGATGACCACACCCACGACAACCCTGCTATAGGCGCTCGACAGGCGGTCGAACTCCAGCGACATCTCTTCGACGAACCCGAATCCCTGGCCGGTCTGGCTGTGACGGCTCATGTTGATCGTGCCGTCCGGTGAACGGCTGTTGTAGTGCACCAGATACACCGGCTCCCCGAACGGATCGTCCGCCGCGTACGTCGCCGCCACAATGTCGAGATGCCGCGGAGACTCACCCAGAGGACTCGGGTCCCATTTGAGCCGCACCTCCACCTTGTCCAGTCCACCCACAACAGCTCCCACCTGACACCCCTCACCCGAACCAGAACCACACAGACACGTCAAGTATCCAAAGCATGTCCCCAGACACGCTTCTTGATGCCCGACCTCACCACAAAGATCCACTGCCCCACCAGCACGCGCTACAACCACTCAGTTTCCCCGGGCGGCCCCGTACATCCCCAGCATCATCGTCCGGCCGCAACGGCGATCACAGGGTCCCGGACGGTACATCCCAGTCCCACACTGCGGGCGCGCCCTGCACCTCGTGCCCGCGGTCAAGCGCCGCCCAGGATGGCGCGGTGGTACTGGCCGGGGCCCATATAGGCGGACTGTTGGACTGCAGCGGGGCGCAACTGCACAACTCCGGCGGTCCAGCTCTGAACGCCGACAGCATGCAGGTTGAGGGAGACGCCTTCCTCCGGGAAGACTTCCGGGCGGCAGGCAGCGGCGAGAGCGGCGCGGTGTGCCTGGCCGGCGCTCAGCCATCGGGTGGATCGCGAACACCTTCCGCTACCCGGGCAAGCACGGCCGCTGGGACGGATCTGCATTCCTGGCCGACGGGCACGAGACCCCGATGGAGGAATCGCGCTGGGGGTGCCCCAGTGAAGGGCTGCCGATCGCGTGGGGGCAGCGCTGGCGACGACTGGTGAGCGCGCGCTGACTGGCAACCACGTGCGCCCCGTACAGTCGGGGCTTTCCCGCTGCTCCGGGCCAGTTGAACCTCTCTCCTGGGTCTACACACACTTCAGTGCGATGCCGTGGGCCGAAGCAGCGGCATCGCACTGAAGTACGTTTCAGGCCCGGGATCTTGGGCCGTTCCCCGTGCGGGCCATGTGCCGGCCGAGAACAGTTCTGCGATGGGGTCCACCCCGCAGAGGGCCGCAGGAGTCGGGCGCGGTTCTGGACGTGCCGGGCGGCGCCTCGTCTCGGTTTCCAGGAACGCCCGCCGCCGCTACTGGCAGTTGGTGATCGAGTGAACCACTGTCCAGTTCATCGTGTAGCCCTGAATCGAGGGCGCGGCAGGCATGTCCGCATAGCCCCCGGCTGCGTAGTGCACCCTGGGAACTGTGCCCGTGGTCTGGTTGTTCTGCCACGAACCGTTGTTGTACCAGGGAATGAAGTAGTTGTCGCACGCGTACATGCCGATGGAGTCGCCGTTGCCCCACTCGCGCTCGTAGGCACAGAACCATCCATAGGGCACTGGGCTGTTGGTATCCGCCCAGTTCTTGCAGACAGTCGCCTGCTGACTAGCCTCGGCGGCAGGCACGAGCTGTCGGGGCAGTTCCTCCCCAGGAACGGTGACGTTCAGCATTGCCCCGTTCATGTCGATCTGATTCGGCGAAACCTGCGTTCCACGCCCGCGCAGCTTGTCGAGGTAACCGTCGACCTTGCGCTGCAACGCCTGTGCCTGGTGCGCCGACAGCCCCGCTGCCCGCGCCTGCGCCGTGTACCGCAGGGGGGACGGCTCAGCCGTTGCGGCGCTCTGTCCGGCAGCCGCGAAGAGCAACCCCATCACCACAACGCTTACGAATACTCGGATCTTCGATCTCAGCACACGACTCCCCGTCCAGTTCCTGTTCTTCGATTGCGACCGCTGAAGGCGGAAAGGACATGCGACGCCCTCCGGCCGCAGAACCCGCCGGCGCTCTCGCCTGTTTTCCCTTCCCGGCCCTCTCGGTTCCGTCCTCATGAGGGTGCGTGCCGGGGCCAGGATTGTCGTTGCCTGTGAGTGCACAGGTCTTCAGTCTGCGCGCACTGTCGCGAGTTGCTGGCGGTACTGGCCCGGCGGAACGCCGTAGGCGCTGCGGAAAGCCCGGCTGAAGTGCGCGGGGCTGGAGAACCCCCACCGGGCGGCGATCGCGTGGATCGGGCGAGCGGCCAGCCGGGGGTCCGCGAGGTCGCGCCGGCACTGTTCCAGGCGGCGCTCGCGGACCCATCCTGCGACCGTGTGCCCGTCCTGGTGGAACAGCTTGTGCAGGTAGCGCAGGGAGATGTGGTGGGTGGCGGCAATCGCGTCCGGAGTCAGACCCGGATCGCTGAGGTTGTTCCGGATGAAAGCGTGGATCTGGGCCATCAGCGCGCGCCTCCGTGTGTGGGACGGCACGGATCTTTGGGCATCGAGTGCGTCGGCCAGCGCCGTGGTCAGCACGTCGAGAGTCAGGGTGGACAGCCGGGCCGTGTCGGCCGGGCTCAACTCGTGCATGTGCCGGGCCAGGTGCAGCAGGAACTGTGACGAGATGGCACCGATGCCGTGGGTGCCCGGGATGCGCACGGTGCTCAGACGCCGCAGGTCCTGGGCGGGCAACGGCAGCAGTGAGCGCGGGAAGCGCAGGAGCAGTAGCTGGTGCACAGGAGTGTCCGGCGCAAACTCTGCCAGATAAGGATATGACGGATCGTACAGAGTCATGTCCCCGGCTCGGAAAATCGTATGCCTGCCGTCTTTCGTCATGGTGCCGCCGCCGCGCACGAAGCAGCCCAGCTTGAACACTTCGGGATCGGCCGTGCGAATGAGCCTGGATGTGCGGTGGACCGAATGCGGCATCGTGGTGATCAACGCCGCCTGCACGGGGCCGAACTCGCTGGTGCCGACCTGAGCTGTGAATCCGCTCTCCACCTGCCGATCGCAACGTAAGTCGTAGGGCACCCAGAGCTTCGCGTTCACCTCGCGCCAGAAAGCGAACCGCTCCCCCGCCGGAACTTCTGCCGTGCTGGTCACGTCCATGAGCCCAGTGTTGTCATGGCGAGCCTGACATGGCGTCACCCGCAAGGAGTAGCGGGTGGAAGCCGCCAGCGCTTGTGGCGGTGCGGCGCTCACGGCGATACGGGAACCTGTGGTGGGACGATGCTCCTCAGCACGGGACTCCCAGCCTGGTTACGGCGGGGAAGCGAGACCGGCGCACGTATTCCCCTACTAGTGATGGGGGAATACGTGCGCCGAGTCGGGTCATGGCAGACGAGACGAGCATCAAAGTGAGAACGGCGGCGCGCGACCGGCCGACGCAGCTGGCGGCCGAGCACGGTTGGAGGAGTTCGGCATGCGCGCCGGAGTGCGCGACGATCAGGGACAGTCCGGCGGAACGCTGCAGCAAGCAAGCCGACGAGCGCGACGGACACGGCGGAACGGCGTACGCCCCCACGCACGGGGCGTCCAGGGCGACGTACGGGGCGGAGCGCCGGCTCCGCCCCCGAAGCGCCCGGCGCTGGATGGCAGTCGCCAAGGACGCCGAAGCCCCGATCTTCGACCTGGTCGGCTACGGCGTGGTCGGCGACCTCTTCGAGGTCGTCCCGCAACTCACCGAGGAGATCAAGACCCGCCAGGGCTGACCCTGAATCGGCGCCGGGCAAACTCGTCCACATCGGCGTGCCCACCATCTTCCTCGAACCGTGGCCTACGCCGCACTGAGCGAGCCAGTGCTGGGGGCCGTACTCTGCCGTGCCCAGAGGACGATTCGTCGTGGGTCGTTGATCCAGATCATGGAAGCTCGGAGAGAGGGTCCGGCAACGTAACCTTCGCACGGCTGGGGACGTCACAGTGCCGTCCCAGTCACGGCGAACCGTGCCCATCCGGGCGGCAAACTGCGCGCCGGCTGTCTCGCGGGCCACCCCTCGCGGCCGCAGTCTTACGCCAGGAGGAGAGGTCCTTCAGTTCAACCCCAGCGCACTCGATGCTTCCTCGCCCAGCAGCGCGGCCAGTTCGCCCGAGGTCGGCCCGGTCGCAGGGCCCCGCCGTGTCACCGCCAAAGCCGCTGCCGCGTTCGCTCCGCGCGCCGCGTCGTAGGCGGAAGCTCCCCGCCCCAGCAGCGCCAGGAACGCGCCCACATGCGCGTCCCCAGCCCCGTTGCTGTCCACCGCGTGCACCCGAAACCCGGGGACATGCACGATGTCATGAGAACCCGGTGCCGACAGCCAGCAGCCGTCCCTATCGGCCCGCACGACGATCCCGGCCCCGCTCCGCATGCGCCCGCGCAGCACCTGCGCCGCTTCCCGCGGGTCCGCCACCCCCGTCATCAGCCGGGCCTCCCGCGCATTGCAGCTCAGCCAGTCGGCCCGGGCCAGTACCGGGTTCAGTACCCCGGCCGGGATGTCCGCCACCAGCGGCGCGGGGTCCAGACAGACCCGTACGTCTTCCGCGAGGTTTGCGACCATGCGGGACAGCAGAGGGCCGTTCACCTCCATCACCAGGCTGTAGCCGGAGACCTGCACCAGGTCGCGGCCCCGCACGGACGCGGCGATCGTCGCCGTCTCATCCGGCGTCATCCGTGCGTCGACGCCGAAACTCGTGACGAAGGTCCTCTCGCCTCCTTTGTCGACGAGCGCCACGCAGAACCCGGTGTCGCCGTCCGAGCGTGCCGGAAGGACCAGTCCGATCCCTTCTGCCGTGAGCGAGGAACGCACCAGCTCTCCGTAGGGGCCGGTGCCGTGGAGCCCGGCGTAGACGGCCTCGGCGCCAAGCCGGCGCGCCGCGGTGAGTGTGTTGAAGCCACCGCCCGCGTACAGCTCGGTGCGGGTTCCGATGACATCGCCCCCGCGCTCGGGCAGGCTGGGCACCTCGATGACGAGGTCGACGATGACGTTCCCCGCGAGGACGACACGGTAGTGGTCGTTCATCGGGTGGCCTCCTCGAACGTGGTGGGACCGGGGGCGGAGTCGGGGGCCGATTCGGCGCGCTGCGGTGGGCGCCGTCCGAGCAGCAGGTATGCCGCGCCTGCTGTGACGATCGCGATGAGCCAGCCGAGGCCGTTCGTGCCGAGCCAGGAACCGGCCAACGGCCCCGCGAACCACACGTCGTCGGCGCCCGTCGCGGCCCTGGTGAAGGTCAGCCCGGCGGCGATCGCGGCCAGCCACGCGAGGACGGCGGGCAGATTGAACCCGCCGGTGTACCAGTAGCGGCTGCCGCGTCCCGTGTCCATCAGGCCGGCGGGGTCGTACTGCCGGCCCCGGATCATGTCGACGGCGATGACACCGATCCAGGCGGAGATCGGTACGGCGAGCAGCGTCAGGAAGGTGCTGAACGGGCCGTAGAAGTCGTCTGCGATGAGCATGAAGTAGACGCCGCCGAGGAACATCAGGATGACGTCCAGAACGACCGCCCACGCACGCGGTACCCGGACACCGAGCGTGATCATCGTCAACCCGGCCGAGTAGGTGGAGAGGTGATTGGACATCAGCAGCCCACCGAACGCCGCAATCAGATACGGCACTGCCATCCAGGACGGCAACATCGCGTTGACCGCCGCAACCGGATCGGCGGAGGTGGCGAGTGCGGGATCACCGGCCGTGAGGAGCGAGCCCAAGGAGATCAGCAGCACGAGAGGAATGCCGGCCCCGAACGCCGAGGCGCGCACGAGCCGTATGCCCGGGATCGCCTGCGGCAGGTAACGGGCGTAGTCCGCACCGGCGTTGGCCCATCCGATGCCGGTGCCCGCCGCGATGAATCCGATGCCTGCGATGACGCCGCTGGCAGGACCGGCCGGGTGGTCGAGCACCTTCGACCAGTCGACGGTCGCCACGAGGAAGCCCATCACCACGAGGTTGAGGATTCCGAAGACCACGGTCGCCCACTTGTTGATCCACATGATGGTGGCGTGCCCGAGCCCGCTGATCATCAGCGTGCAGGCAATGAAGACCAGCAGACACAGCAGGGTGAGGACCGTGCCCCGCTCGACGCCGAAGACCGTGTTGAGCAGGGCGAGCAGCGCGTACGCCGCTGTGGTCGTGGTGATCGTCTCCCAGCCGACCCGGCTCAGCCAGGTCACCAGGGTCGGCCCGTGGTTGCCACGCTGCCCGAATACCGCACGGGACAGCGTCAGGGCTGGGGCGCCGCCCTTCTTGCCCGCGATGCTCAACGCACCCACCAGCGCGAACGAGCCCACCGAACCGGCGACCGCGACAAGAACGGCCTGCCAGATGTTCAGGCCGCGGAAGGCGACGAGAGTCGCGCCGAGCGGCAGCCCGAGCAATGAGATGTTGGCGGCGAACCACGTCCAGAACATCTGGCTCGCGTGACCGCGCCGCTCGCTGTCCGGGACCGGTTCGATCCCACGGGTCTCCACGGTGCCGACGCGGTCGTTCTTCGTTGAAGCGGCCATCGCGGGACCTCCTTGCCTGTGCTCGGTACAGAGGGAAAACAGAGGAAAAAAACAGGGAAAACAAAAAGGCGGGGAACTTCAGCGAGTGCGGTAGGTGAGCAACTGCCTGGTCACAGGCTCCAGTTCGAGATCGTTGACCTCTCGCAGGGTGTGAACAGCGTCGACGGGCAGGGCACCGAGCCCTCCCATGGCTCCGGCGATCGCACCCGCGATGGCACCGATCGTGTCGCTGTCACCGCCGAGGTTCGCGGCCAGCAGCGCGGAACGCCACGGGTCACCGTTCGTGAGCGCCAGCACCGCGAACGCGGCCGGGATCGATTCCTGGCTGGCCACGCTGGTGCCGATGAGCGAGTCGATCCGGTCGAGCGCCGTCGCTGTGTCCAGGTCGGCCACGAGGTCGCGTGCCCAGCCGATACGCGCTGAGATGCTGGCGCCCGCTGTCCAGTGCCCGCGCCTGGCACCGGCCACCGACATCGCGACCGCGGCGTCGAAGACGTCGTCGAGTGAGCCGCCGGCCATGCCTGTGGAGACGGCTGCGGCGACGGCCGACGCTCCCGCGATTCCGATGGTCGTGTCGTGTGTGACCTGGCAGGACTCGACGACCCGGTCCAGGAACCGTTCCGTGTCGTTGACGCCGAACGCGATACCGACCGGTGTCACCCGCATCGCGGCGCCGTTCGTCGTGCCGTGCTTGCCGGCTTCCGTGAGGGCGACGCCGCGTGTCACCGCGTCCAGGGCCGCCTTCGTCGACGGACCGAGCAGGTCGAACGACCCCTTGGCCTTCATCTCCTTCTCCCAGGACAGGAGTTCCTCCGCGAACCGCAGAGGATCGACGTGCCCGCCGCCTTCGACCAGGAGCCGCGCCACGATCACCGCCTGTTCGGTGTCGTCCGTGATGGACCCGGCCGGCATTCCGGCGCTCACCGGGTTGTCGGGCCGCGCGGGCTCGAATCCCTTCAGCGTGCCGTAGACCCGTACGACATCGGCGCGGGACATGACCTGCGTCGGCATCCCGAGGGCGTCGCCCAGAGCGAGCCCGTAGAAGGCGCCGAGCGCGCGGTCGAGCAGGGCGGGGTCGGGTGTGGAGGTCACAGGTGGGCTCCTCGGCCAGTCCGTACGTGCAGTTGGAACCTGGACGGATCGAGCAGGCTGGTGACCTGCTCGACGACGTCCCCGTCCGCGCCCCGGAACACCTGGGCGACGCGGAGGAAGGACTCTTCCGGCGAACGGTGCAGGATCGCGGCCTCGTCCGTGGTGAGTCCGACGACGGAGATGTGCGCCTCGCTGGAGTCGGGAACACGCCCCGCTGCGGCGAGGGTGCGGCTCAGGGAACCGTCGTCGAGTCCGCGCTCCGGCAGGTCGAGGAGGGCCGCGACGGCGGGTACGCGGCTGAACTCCAGCGAGACACCGTGTCCGCCGACCAGCCGGCGGACACGGTCGAGAGCGATGAACCGGGGTGACTGCAAGCTCAGCTCGCCGGCCAGAGCCTCGTCCCGTATGCGCTCGAAACGCAGGGTCTCGGTCGTCAGTTCGGTGCCCTGCGCGGCAAGGGCACGGGTCCAGCCGAGCCGCTGGTCAAGGGGCGTGCCGTCGAAGGTGACAAGCGACCCGATACCGGCGTGCGTCTCGATGAGCCCCTGCTCGCCGAGGACGTTGAGAGCCTGCCGCACGGTCGTACGGCTCACTCCGAACCGCTCTCGCAGCGCGTGTTCGCCGGGCAGCTTGCTGCCGTCGGCATGTACCCCCGCTCGGATCTCCTCAGCCAGCACATGAGCGACACGATGATGCTTATAAACCTGTCCAGGCATGTCTGGAACCTAGACCCGGACCACCCGACCTGTCTACACCTGTCCAAAAGCTGAGCCGGACCTCCCGCAACGAAAGCTGAGCCGGACCCTCGACCTCAAGCAGGTCAGCCGCCGTCTCACCGACCCCGACCAGCGCACCGCAACCCTGGCCCGGGTCACCGACCGGATCGGCGAGGACGCACGGGTCGTGGTCGCGCACTCGCTGGGTTCGGCCGTCGCCTACGAGGCGCCGTGTGCGCGTCCGGGGCATCAGGTGCGGGCGCCGGTCACGATCGGATCGCCGCCGGGCATGGGCAAACCGCCAGGTCGCAGTGCGCATCACCCAATGCCGCACGGGTGCGTCGAGGAGATCACCGTCGCGCCCGCCAGCCAGGACGGGGTGACGCTTGCCGCGGGCGTCGAGGTGCTGTCGCCGACCGCCCAGAGCTGGCGGATATATTTCGCAGCTCGATATATGCTCGATGCATGACCAGACAGAATCCGCCCCTGACGGAACCGCAGTACTTCATCCTTGCCGCACTCATGGATGGTCCTTTGCACGGATACGGCATCATCAAGGCTGCCGAGCAGGCCACCGACGGGCGGCTCCGGATCGCTGTCGGCACTCTCTACGGCGCGCTGGAGCGGATGGAGCGGGCCGGGCTGGTGGCCGCCAGCCACGAGGAGATCGTGGACGGACGGGCGCGGCGCTACTACCGGCTCACCGAGGACGGCACCGAGGCGCTCGGCCGGGAGGCGCTCAGGATGCAGCGGGCAGCGGCCGTCGTCATCGGACGCTCGCGGAACACCGGGGCGGCCCCCGCATGAACCGTCTGCTGCTCGCGGCCTATCCCGAGCCCTACCGTTCCCGGCAGGGAGAGGAGGTGCTGGCCTGCCTGTCCGAGGCGTATCCCGGGCGCTCCTGGCCCCCGCCGCGGGAAGTTGCCGCCCTGATGCGCGCCGGGGTGCAGGCCCGCGCCCGCGCCGTCGTCGACGACACGGCCCGGCCGTGGTGGCTGGACGGCATCCATCTGACCGCTCTCGTCCTCGCCGCGCTGGCGCTGGTTCCGTACTTGCAGGATGTGTGGCACTGGGCCCTGCACATCGACCCCGGCCAGAACGCCATCGCCTTCCCCTTCTCCGGCTGGTACCCGTGGGCGCAAGGCCCCGCCGGCCGGACACGACTGCTTCCCTACGGGCTGCTTCCACTGGTCTGCCTGATCGCGCTGCTGCGCGGCAGGGCCTGGATCGCCCTGCCGGCCACAACGGTGATGATGTACGCCGGTGCCACGTTCAACAGCAACACGTTCTTCGGCGACGAGGGCAAGTCAGGCCTGAGCTACTACGGTCTCGGCGCCCCGATAACCGCCCATGACCTGGTGCTCTCGGGATCACTGTGCACCGCGTGCGCCGTACTGGCGCTCTGCCGTCCCGGCCGTCTGCGACGCCGCTCCTACCGCTGGCTGGCCCCTGTGGTGCTCGCCATGTTCGTTGCCGGGAGCCTGCACATCATCTCCGTCAGTCCGGCCTTCCAGCGCGGCCTGTTCGCCATCGAAGCCACCGCGCTGATCGCCGCGTGGGTGGCGACGGCCGCCACCGGCGACCACCGGTGGCTGATCCCCGTCGCGGCGGTCGCGATCGTCCGCACACAGGCGATCGTCGTCCGGCCGGACGCGTTCATGCAGTCCTTTCCAGACCTGGTCGTCCTCCTCCTGCTGATCACACCCCTCCCCGCCCTGGCGATCACCGCCCGGCGCCGACAGGTGCAGGCACCCGCCGAATAGGAGCGGACCCCCGGTGGACCGGCCGAGCCCGGCGGCCCACCACATGCCGCATACCGCACGACGTGCGTGACCGAACTCCCCCAACGGAAGAACCAGAGCGATGACCCAGCGCGACTCTCCGATCATGCCCGTGCACCGTCCGGGGGCCTCACGGCAGGCCCCCGAGGCCCCCAACTTGTCGCGTACGACACGGTCGTGGATGCCGACTCTGCTGTACACCCTGGGATTCCTGACGGTCTACCTGCTCGCCGTCTGCACCCCGTGGGGGCAACGAGCCGAGAACGCCCTGTTCGATCTCGGCAACGGGAACCCCGAAGCTGCGTGGATCTACCCCCTGTCAGGAGCGGCCTACGGCTCAACTCCCCTGCCGCCGATGGAACTGAGCGCCAAGCCCACCCTGATGGCGGGCCTGGCCGTCATCGTGGTCCTCACCCTGGTACGGCGGTGCTGGCGGCAGGGGTGCGCGGCGCTCGGGGTCGTCGTCCTCACGACCGGAGGCAAGGAGGTCCTCAAATCGACCATCCTGCCCCGCCCCGACCTGGTGGGCGCGCCCGAGAATCTCCTTGATCAGGGGTTCCCCAGCGGGCACACGACCATCCCCGCCGCGCTGACCCTCGCCGCCGTCCTCGTGGTCTCCCCCCGCGTCCGCCCCTACGCCGCCACGGTCGGTGTGCTGTGGCTCGCCTGCATCGCCGCCTACAGCACGACCATGGGCGGCCACCGGCCCAGCGAAGTGCTGGGAGCCACGCTGTTGGCCTGTACCTGTTACGGCCTCGCAACCTGGCTGCTGCCGCCGGCAGCCGTACCGGACGCCGCGCAGACCCCCCGTGCGCTGCCCGTCATCACCCTGACGCTGACACTGGCCGTCGCCCTCGTTTCCGGCGCACGGAACGACACCCTCACAAGGTCACTCGTCTCCGCGGCGACGGCCTTCATATGCGCTGCCCTGGTCTGGTACGCCGCAGTCGGGCGGCCCGCGCACACCGGATGCCGCACACGCCCCGACCTGGACTGACCAGATGGTCGGCTCCGGGCTGGAACCGGCGCATGCTGGCAAAGCGGCGGTTCGACGCCACCGGCCAGGCGTAGAAGCCGTCGACGCCCGAGCGGGGATGCGCTAACGCACGGCGTGTCTTCCCGTAGTCCGGTCAACAGGCCGGTGTCGCCCGGCGCGGCAACCGAACGGCCAGAATGATCACACGGCTGAACGAGTGCAGGTCCGGGAGATCGACGATGACGAGGGCCGGCGGCTGCTGCAGATTATCCGCAGGGGCACCGGGTCCGGTGGTGACCTGGCGGCGGGCCCCAATGGTTCTGCCCTTTCCACCTTGAGTCCGTCCAAGCTGGCGGACTTCCTGGTCGCAGAGGGGGTGATCGACGACATCATCCCCGAGGGCCCGCGCATCCTGCTCCGTAAGGAAGGCGTCTTCTCTCACCGCCTGAAGTCCTGGAAGACCTCCCGCGACCCGGACTATGCGGCCAAGAGGGCTCGCGTCGAGCACCTCTACGCGCTCGCCGACAGGGAGGCTCTGCCCGAGGAGGCCGAGCCCGAAGTCATCTTCTGCGTGGCCGAGTTCGGCCCGCTCCACCTCATGCCTCACCCAGGGAAGCAGTTGGCCGAGCGCGGCAGCAAGCACAAGGACTCCGACCGTAGGCCGCGCCGCGAGCCGGGTCGCAGGCAGCGGGCGACCTTCAACGGCTACGTCGGAGTACGGCACTTGCTCGCCACCCTGGACCTGGCCAAGGCCACTCTCCACAGCCACATCAAGCCGGTCGAGTGGCGGACGCCGTTCCTGGAGTTCTGCCGCTGCCTGCGCATCCTCTACCCGAACAAGGTCCATGCCGCGATCGCCTGCGACAACTTTTTTCCCCCCGCTTCTGACCGCGAAGAAGTGCCAGCGGGTCGGCACCTGGATCTCGGCAAACAACGTCGACATCACCTGCACCCCGACGAACTCCGCCTGCCTCAACCACATCGAGGCCCAATTCACCGCGCTAACGTTGTCTACTACGGCACTAACTACTCATTGGGCGACTGCTCTTCGAACGTGGTACTTCCAATGTGCAAGACACCGCACAACAGTCTCGGCCCCGATGGGGTTGGCACTGTGCACGTAGACAATGCCGATCTGGAACGGCAGTCCATGAAAGGCGGTCTCCTCCAGGAGGGTCACCACCGGCATGATGCTGTCATCCCCGCCGAGGTCATGGTCGAGCCAGAGCTCGTCGATGAAGATCGCCCGGTGTTCTTGGAGAAGTTGGATTCCTTCGCGGCTCGTGCGGGCGAGCCGTGTCGCTCGGGGCAACGCCCTGAGGTCGTCAATGGCGAGAATGATCGGTGCTGGTTGAGGAGAAGGCTGCTGCACCCGCCCATCATCCCCGGAGGGCGACGGTGTGCCAGTCAGCACGCCAGCAGCTCTCCCCATGAGCAGACACTCAGCATCTCGTCCCGTTGACGCCCGTCCAACCGCCACCAACGCACCCGCTCGCAGCTGTGTCCGGCACCTGCGGCGCTGAGGCGAAGCCGACGCGCAACCGCCAAGCCGGCGCCTTGGTTCCCGAGGCACGCCGCCTGCCCCGTCCCGCCGTCCCGTCTGGTCGGCACTGGCAGCCAGTACCTCAAAGCAGTGGTCAGTAGCATGGCGTTCGCTGGCTTCACCGACATCACAGCGGGTAACAGGTAGTTCGGTCTACGGGGAGGTCTGGAGGGCACAGAATGACGGGCGGTAAACAGGAGATCGCGCTGGTCACGCCGGTGGCCGCAGAGGTTCAGCAAGAAGCTCTTGCCTTCGTGGCGGACGGACGCGAGGCCAAGGCCGTGAAGTGCCTGCGCAAGGCAACCGATCTCGGCCTGCCTGAGGCGCGGGCTGCACTTCAACTGCTCCGCTCCGGCAAGGCTCTGCCTGTCGGCTACCCCCAGGCTCTGGAAAACCTGGAGGCGCTGGACCCGGAACTGATGAGCGAGTTGGGCTCTCTGCTCGCCGAGGGCGACAGCGTGAAAGCCGTCAAAGTGCTGCGCGAACGGATGGACCTCAGCTTGACCAGCGGCTACCGCCTGGTCAAGCATCTGGAGGACCGCGAAGCCGACTGATGCAGTACAGCGCAAACGTAGTCGTGCGTCTCGAAGGGCCCGGCGGTGCAGGCATCCCCGGGCCCCGGCTCGCGAGCAAGCTGGCGGGATTGAAACCTTCGACCGACTTGACCGGCGTCGTTGGGTAATCGGGCGCACGATGTCCTGGCTGAACGGCTGCCGCCGTCTGCACCGCCGCTTCGAGCGCGAGTCCGAGCACGTCCTTGCCTTCGTCCGGCTTGCCGCGTTCTTCATCTGCTGTCGCCGACTCCATCGGTGAGCAGCCATGACCAGACAGTGCGCTGGAGAAGGATGTGGCCATGGACGCATCGAATCGAGCAGTGGGCGTCGTCGGCGAGCTCTGGAACGAGCACCTGGCCGCGCCATTTCCCACAGCATTACGCGCTGCGGAGCGAGCTGGCATCGACCTGGTGATGCTCGATGCGGACATCGCTGGGTGCGTGTCCACCTGGCGAAGCAGGGGCGGCTCCCTCGACGCAGACCGTCAACGGTTTCTACGAGGCTGCCTCAACGATCTCGACCGGGTCGTGCCACTACTGACCAAGTCGGAAGAGATCCACTACTACCAACGACTCCGCCGTTTGATTGTCCTCACGACAGAGTCTGTCTCCCCTCCCCCGGTACGCCCGTTCTCGCCACGCACACGGGCTGCCTCACCGTGCACTGGACCTATCCCGCCCTTTCGACCATCGGAACCGCTCACGGCGGCGCTCCCGCCTGAAGCCTCCGGTCACGGGCGCTGCTGTGCCGCTACACGGGTAGCCACATCGGTGGTACCGGCGATACCATCGGTACCATGTCCCAGCCCAAAGCGATGAACCTACGTTTCCCCGATCCGGCCCAGCGCGCCGCGATCGAGGCCGCGGCACGGCAGGAGGGCGTCAGCTTGCAGGAGTACATCCTGTCCGCTGCCTACGCCCGTGCCACCGCAGTAGAGATGCACTTCCTCGACGCCTTCGGCGAGTCGATGACCCGCAGTGGCGACGCCTTCGCCGAAGCGGCCGGCGTGGCCGACACCGACGGGGAGCGTCGCGCTGCAGAGCTCGCCGCGCGGCATGATCTTGAGGAGCAGCAGGAGCGGGGCCACGCCGCGTGACGCAGCACGAACCGCTTCACCCTCTTGACGTGGCTTTTCTGCTGCATGCTGCCGAGTTGCTTCCTGGTGATCCGCAGGTGGACGATTACGGTCCTCTGTACGCGGCGGTCGCTCGGGTCAATGCCCGGGCCATGGAGCGCGACGTCTATGGGTCGCTGTATCTCAAGGCGGCGGCGCTCTTGCAGACGCTGGCGCGGCTGCCGTGTCTGGAGCACTCCAACGAGGCGTTCGCGTGGCACTGCGCAGAGGCGTATCTGGTGCTGAACGGGTGCCGTCTGGAGTATCCGCCGAAGGAGGCGGTCGCCCTGGTACGGGACGCGGCTTCCGGTGCGATGGGGGTTGGCCTGGTCGGCCGTCAATTGCGTGCTTGGAACATTTCCTGACCTGTTGGTGTCTTGGGCCTTCTCGCAGTTCGATGGCCGATCGTCACCGAGCCGGTGGCGTAGAGGAGGATGGGCCAACTGGTACTGGTCCGACGCCTTCCCAGAGAGGGACTGTGCCGTCGGTACTCGCCGTCACAAGGAGGCTGCCGTCGGAAGTACTCCAGGGGGTTCGCAGCTTTGATGGCGCGGCGGTGGCATGCCCGGGGGCCGGACCTCGCGGTGGGGGGGGCGGCTCTCGCATCCGCGGGCATGCTCTGCAGCAGTTTTCCCTGGGGCGCGTCGGTTTGCGGCCAAGCGCGGCTTCCTCGGCACGCCCTTGCTGGCCCGCCGCCCGTAGAGACTGACCTGCGAGAACCCTTGAGTGAGTTCGGTCAACGGGCCAGACGCTCATTTCTCACCCTCGATAGCGCAAGCGGATGTCGCTCGTACGTGACATCTCCGTCTGCTCAGCACGACATCTGCCAGCGTTGTGCATCCGCAGGTGAATGCAGAACGAAGGACTCATCGGTTCTAGGCCTGCAGGCAATGACGTTTCAAGCCTGGTGAAGCAAGGCGCGCCGCTGAGCCGGAGTGATGAGACCTTGGCAGGACGGCCTTCAAGCCGGGTGGGTGCGTCAGGCGGGGTGTTCTGCTGCGGTTGGCCAGGCGCCCCGTTCCGAGAGGTGAAGCACGAGGGCCGCGATGTTCCAGGCGTCGTCCTCGCCTCGGTGGTGACGGCCTTCGAGCCGCCGCCCGGCGATCTCCAGGGCACGTGCCATACCGGGACGTTTCCGCAGACCGTGTGCCTTGGTGAAGACCGCCTTGGCGTTGGTATGACGGTGTCCGAAGGGGTAGGGCGCCCCCGTGGCCTGACACTGCCGTGTGAACTGGTGGCGGTCGTAGTCGCCCCAACTGGCCCACGGCCTCACACCTGCGCAGTGCTCGGCCGCCAGGAGCTGGCACGCTTCGGCGAAGGTGACTCCTTGCTCGACCTCGTGCTGAGTGAAGCCGGTCAGTTCCGTGCAGAACTCGCTGACCGTGGACCTGGCGGGCCTCACCAGGATCCGGTGCCGGGCGAGGCGCTCGCCGGCGTGCAGGTCGACGACTGTCAGCCCGATCTCGATGATCTCGCTGACCTCGCCCGCCGGCTGGGAACCGGCCCAGCAGGTTGCTTCGACATCCACGACGTTCACCAGGCCTTCTACCCGAGAGCTGTCCATGGCCGGAAGCGTAGGGAGGCGCAGCCGCGGGCACACCCGGTTTTCGCCGCTGCAGAACGGCCCCGGGGCCGTAGGGCATCCGGCAAAGGACGCCGGGCTACGCGCGGCGCGGACCGCGGAGGGAGGAAGAACGCGCGCAGTTCCGGTCCGGCCATGGCGGCGAGGATGCGGAGGATGCCCCTGGTCCAGACGGCCTCATCGGCGCCGACGAGGCGCTGGAGCACCCTCGCGTTGCCGTCGATGCCCCCTTGGCGGTAGCCAGCACAATGGCGGCCACGAGCGGGCCGTGCTCAGCGGCTGGCTCCAGCAGGTGCTCCTCCGGAGCGACGGCAGTGTGCTGTCGCGGCACCGTTGGCGGCTGCGGGCGGACAGCGGTGCGCGGGTCGGAGGGGTGTCCTGCGGCGGCGCCTGCACGGGCTTCCGCTGGGACTAGCGGGCGTCGCGTCGTCGGCGTGCGCGCTCGAACTCGGTTACGTCCGATATCCAGGGACCGTGTTGTTCGAGTGCGGCGTAGCCGCCGTGGACGAAGACGTTCACCAGGTTGCGGTACCCGCTGATTCCGTCGACCAGGCCGTACTCGACCCCGTATTGCGGATCCGACCCGCCCTCGCCCGCGCGCAGCGTCGTGATCCGGGCGATGGAGTCCGCGTAGAAGTGGAGCTGGATCCCTTCGCCCATCTCCTCGTCCTCGATGGTGAACACTTCGTTGTCCGCGGCAGAGCGGTCCGCGACGAACTCCCAGAACTCCCCGGCGGCACTGCGGGGGCTCTCCCCCAGCCACTTCTTCTCGATGCCCTTGTCGTCGGTGAACGACAGGGCCGTCTTGCTCGCACTCCCGCCCAAGTCGGCGCGGTGGCCGGCGGTCTCGTCGTCCTCCTCCATGGGGGTGTTTCTGGAGCGGTCCGCGGCCTCCGAGCACATCAGGAAGCTCACGGTACGCACCGCGTCATCGACGAGATCGGGGTGTGCATGGCGCACGGCCGCTTCGACCGTCGTCTGCATCCGTTCCCAATCGCGTTTGTCCGTGGCGCGCTTTCCCCGCCGCGGATCGCGGCTGATCCGCATCCCGGCGCACGCCTGCTCCGCGGTGGCGATCACCCGCATGACTTCGGGAAGCAGCGCGTGGTCGACGGCATCGGGCTTTCGTTTCGGAACCGTTGAACCGTGCAGGTACTGGCCCGTGTACCTCAGAATCGCGGCGTCGAGCGGACCGAGCACCGTTCCGCGCTCGGCGCGACGGCGGTTCGCGTGGTACTCCTGAGCTCGTTTGCCGTTCGACGTCTCTGTCGCCGCGCGCATCGCCGCGTATACCTGGCCGCGCTCCAGCAGACCGATGTCGGCCCCGTGGGCGATGAGCCGGCTCCTGTCCCATCGGATGTGCTGGAAGAGCGCGTCGACGTCCGCAGGCTCGGCTAGGAGGATCGGGTCCAGGAGCGCGGCGGCAGCGTTCTCGTCGAGCCGGCCCCGGGTTCCGGCGGCGTCGCACAGCGGAAGGACCGCACTCCACAGCAGCAGGTGTCTGGCCAGGTCCTCCTGGATCACCGCGAGGTGGGCTTCGCCGATCGAGAACGTGAACGTGCGAGGCTCATGGTTGGCGTCAGCCCCGGCGCCGAGTGACAGCTTCAGCTCGCCGTCCTCGCGGATCACGCTCGGGATCCAGCCACTCGCACGCGTGAAAACGATGTCGCTCATGGACCCAGTCTTTCCTGGAACGGTGTACCGACCGGCATCAGGGGGCACCGCCCGGCCTCGGACAACACCGCGCCAGACCGCCTGGCTGTTCCGCTTCACTCGGTCCGGTACTGCCATGTCACGTCAACAGAGTTTGTGCGTACGGGAGTTCAGGTCCTGGTCGGTGGGTCGGGGGCAGGTGGGTTCTAGCGGCGTACCAGGAGGGAGGTCACTCGGAGTCGGCCGCTGTGGATCCAGACGTCGGAGTACTCCACCGGGCGGTCGTCGGCCAGGTAGGTGACCTGCTGGAGGTACTGCACGGGGGCGTTCTCCTCCAGCGAGAGTGCTTCGGCGACCTCTGCTGTGGCGGCTTCCGCGCTGAACGTCCGGCGTGCGGTGGCGATCTTGAGGCCGTAGGTGCCCTCCAGGACGCCGAAGAGGCTGGAGGAGGTGAAGTCCACCTCCTCGATGCCGGGTGTGAGGTCGGTGCGCACGAAGTTGGACAGGAGGGCGACGGGGCCCTGGTCGGTGCTGCGCACGCGGAGCAGCCTCAGTACGGGGGTGTTGGGGGCGAGGTCCAGGAGGGCGGCGACGGGCCGGGGCGGGACGATCAGCGAGCAGTCGCGCACGGTGGTGGCGGTGACGATGCCCTGGCTGGCGAAGTCCTCGGAGAGCGTGCTGAGTTTCTGGGCGATGGCGGGCTCGATGGTCGTCGAGGTGACGAAGGTGCCGCGGCCTCGGACCTGTCGCAGCAGGCCCTCCTCGATGAGCGTGGTCAGGGCGCGTCGCAGGGTGCCGCGGCTGACGCCGAACTCCTGGGCAAGCTCCGGCTCGCTCTTGAGGCGGTAGTGCGCAGGCCACTCGCCGCCGGCGATCCGCAGTCGGATGTGTTCCGAGATCTGGGCATGGATCGCCGTGGGGACATCACGCTGGATGTGCGGAAGTCCCCGTTCGTCGGCCGTCACTGTCGTCGCATCTCCTTGTCGGGTTGCGCCGGAGGCCTCTTACGGCTCCGGCACGGGCGGTCCCGTGCTCCGGCCGCGGAGTGCGACCGGAGCACGGGTGCGGGGCAGGTCAGTAGCTGGTCGTCGAATCGTCCCCGGTGTCGGTGATGATCGACAGACCGGCACTGGTGCCGAGCAGAGAGGCTCCGGCCCGCAGAAGGGCCAGGCCCTGCCGGTACGTCTTGATGGAGCCGGATGCCTTCACCCGGACCCCGTCGCGCGCCCGTTCGACAAGGTAGCCCACGCTCGCCGGGTTCGCCGTCTCGATCTGCCCGCTGCTGGCGTTCTTCAGGAAGGCGACGCCCGCCTCCATGGACAGCTCGACGGCGGCCTCCTTCTCCGCGTCGGTCAGCAGGGGCAGCTCCAGCATGACCTTGACGGGCAGGCCGGAGGCTCGGACGACGCCCGCGATGTCCTCGCGGAAGTCGTCGTAGCGTCCGCTCTTGAGCCAGCCGATCTGGACACCGATGTCGATCTGGTCGGCGCCGAGGCGGGCTATCTCGGCGGCCTCGGCGGCCTTGCCGGGGCTGGTCATCACGCCGACAGTCGGGAAGTCCAGGGCGGAGGCGACCTGGACGCCGGTGCCGCGCAGTTCGGCGACGACGACGGGCAGCCAGGAGGCGGGGACCATGGCCGCGTTGAAGCCGTGCGTGACGGCCTCGCGGGCATGGGCGACCATCTCGTCGAGCGTCGCGTCCGGGTCGATCCTGGTGTGCTGGATGTAGGGCGCCATCTCCGCCGGGGTCAGGCTGAGTTCGGCGTCGGCGACGGTGGTTTCGGACACGGGGGATCTCCCTCGGATTGGATACGGCGGGGCCGGTGGCGGGCCGTGCGGATCGTGATGGTTCAGAGCTTGGACGCGTAGTGGTCGGGTACGACGACGCCCTCGCCGCCGAACCAGCGGGGCACGTCGACCCCGCAGAACAGGCCGATGTTGCCCCAGGGCTCGAACGCCCCGGTGCGGACGACGACCTTGGCCCGGTGGGCGAGTTCGCCGAGTACGTCCGCGTGCGAACGGGTGGTGAACTCGGCGCCGGGGAAGCGGTCGAGCAGCCAGTCGTCGAGGCGGGGGTTGTGGGTGGGGACGTCCTCGGCCCGCACCACGCCCTCCACGACGAGTTCGTCGGCGATGAGGCCGAGCACGGTCCGCAGGTCGGGCAGGTTCTCGGCGAGGGCCAGGTCGACGCGGTGCGCCTCGCGCGGCACGGGGAAGCCCGCGTCCACGACCAGCAGCAGATCGGTGTGGCCGAGGGAGGCGAGGGCGCCGCTGAGTTCGGCGTTGAGGATGCCGGAGCGCTTCATGGTGGGTTCCCTTTCATGGGTCGTGGTGGCCGGCCGGCAGGGGTGTCGGGCACCGGCACCGGTGGAGCGGGGACGGTCAGGCGGCGGCCCGCTTCGTTCCGGTGGCCAGGGCCATGACGGATTCCTCGGTGGCCGTCGCGGTGTCCACGATGTCCACCAGGCGGCCCTCGCTCATGACGGCGATCCGGTCGGTGAGGGTGAGGAGTTCGGGCAGGTCGGAGGAGGAGCAGAGGATCGCCAGCCCCTCCTCGGCGAGGGCGAACAGCCGGGCGTAGATCTCGGCCTTGGCTCCGATGTCGACGCCTCGGGTCGGCTCGTCGAGGATGAGCACGCCGGGGTCGATGGCCAGCCAGCGGCCCAGGACCGCCTTCTGCTGGTTGCCGCCGGACAGGCTGGTGATGGGCTGGCCCATGGTGGCCGTCTTCACCTTCAGCCGGCCGGCCTGTTCGGCGGCGGCGGCATCGAAGGCGCCGCGGCGCAGCAGGCCGAGCCGGCTGAAGGTCTTCGTGGTGAGCGCGCCGACGTTCTCGCCGACGCTCATGGTGGTCAGCAGGCCCTGGGCGCGGCGCTCACCGGGGACGAACGCGAGGCGGCGTTCGACGCTGGCGATCGGGTTGCGCCGGTCGTAGGCGCGGCCGAGCAGTTCCACGCTGCCGCCGGTGCCGCGCTGCCCGCCGAAGAGGTTGTGCAGCAGTTCCACGCGGCCGGAGTCGGGCAGTCCGGCCACGCCGAGGATCTCACCGGGGCGCAGGTCGAAGGAGATGCCTGTGTGTCGGCGTCCGCTCAACTCCCGTACCTTCAGGACGGGTTCGGCCGTGGTGTCGGCGGGTGCCGGTTCGCGGCGGGTGAACTGGCCCAGTTCGCGGCCGACCATCGCGGCGACGGCCTGCTCGGGGGTGGTGTCGGCGCTGCGCCAGGAGGCGACGTGCGTGCCGTCGCGCAGCACCTGGATGTGGTCGGCGAGGCGGAAGACCTCGGGCATGCGGTGGGAGACGTAGAGCATGGTCGCCCCGGCGGCCTTGAGCTTGTCCATCAGGGCGAACAGGCGGTCGGCCTCGGCGGGGGTGAGCATCGCCGTCGGTTCGTCCAGGATGAGCACCCGGCAGCCCCGGGCGACGGACCGGGCCACCACGATGAGCTGCTGCGTGGCGAGGTCCAGGGTACGTACGGAGGCGTTCGGGTCGAGGTCCAGGTCGAGTCCGGCGAGCAGTTCGGCGGTGCGCTCCGCCATCCGGCGGCGGGAGGGGAACCAGCGGCCGCCCGGTTCCACCCCGCTGAGGACGTTCTCCGCCACGCTGCGGTCGGGCAGCAGCGACAGTTCCTGCGGGACGATCGCCACGCCGTGGCGGCTGAGCATCATACTGGGGTCGAAGGAGGTGACCTCCTCGCCGAAGACGCTGACACCGCCGTCGCTGGGCGGCTGGAGGCCGGCCAGGATCTTCAGCAGGGTCGACTTGCCGGCCCCGTTCTCGCCCAGCAGTGCGGTGATCTCACCGGCGGGGACGTCGAAGGAGACGTCACGCAGGGCGCGTACCGGACCGAAGCTGCGGGACAGGCCGCGCACGGAGACGGCGGGGGCGGAAGGAGTGGCCGCCTTGGCGGGGAGGTCGCGGGGGGCGGCGGACATCAGTCCTCCACCGTGGCGTCGGCCAGGTTGGCGCGGGTGATGAACTGGGCGCCGGTGTCGACCCCGGTGATCTCGGTGCCCTTGGTCAGGAAGGTGTGGAGCACCTTCACGGCCTGGAAGCCCTGCTCGGACGGGTTCTGGCTGATGGTGAAGTCCAGAACGCCCTTGTCGACGTACTCGGCGGTCTGGGTCAGCAGGTCGAAGCCGCCCATGGCGATGCCGTCCGCGTTCTTGGACTGGGCGACCCACTTGGCGGCGGCGGTGGTGGAGCA
This sequence comes from Streptomyces sp. NPDC127119, assembly GCF_042677425.1. Lineage (NCBI taxonomy): Bacteria > Bacillati > Actinomycetota > Actinomycetes > Kitasatosporales > Streptomycetaceae > Streptomyces > Streptomyces sp. NPDC127119. The sequence continues at coordinate 27,143 of NZ_JBHXTO010000024.1, forward strand.
GCAGTCCAGGCCCGCGACGGCGACGACCCCGGACTGGCCGGACATGGTCGACTCGACGGTGTTGTAGGCGGCGTTGGGTTCGTTGCCCACGTTGACGGGGCCGACGATCTTCAGGCCGCTGCCCTTCATGCCGGCCTCGAATCCGGAGAAGCGGTCGTGCGACCAGCCCGCGCCGGTGTCCACGGAGAACACCACGACGGACTTGCCCGCGACGTCGCCCTTGAGCTGCTTGCGCAGTTCCTTGGCCTGGGCCTCGCCCGAGCCCTTGAGGTCCTGGCCGACGAATCCCATCTGCTGCGAGTCGGGGTTGTCGGTGTTGAAGGAGATGATCGGGATGCCGGCCTTGTAGGCCTGGCTGATCACCGGCTTGAGGGCGTCGCTGGAGGCGGAGGAGACGGCGAGTCCGTCCACGGCCTTCTGCTGGATGAGGGTCTGTATCTCGGAGACCTGCTTGGCCGCGTCGCCGCCGGTGGGGCCGATGAGGGCGACATCGGCGCCCAGCTCCTTGCCGGCGCGCTTCATGCCCGCGGAGATCGGGGTGGCGAAGGCGAGCGAGGGGTCGTGGTAGCTCAGCTTGATGCGCATCGGCTTGTCGTCGTCGACCCGCTGCTGGATGTACGGGGCGAGCTTGAAGGAGCCGTCGCCGGAGCCGCCCGAGTCGGCGGCGGTGACGGCACCGCACCCGGTGAGGGCGAGCGCCGCGACGGCGGCCGTGGCGGCGGCGAGCGATCTGAGGAGAGTGCGCGGGGACATGGTGACTCCTTTGTCGTGTCCGTCGGTGGGGCGAGGGCCGGGGAAGAGGGTGTACGGGGTCGCGGGCTGCCGGCGACGCGGCTCGGCGGCCGGGACTGCCCGCGCGGTGCGGCGTGGGGTGCGCGGAGTGTCGTAACGGAGTGGCGTCATGGGCCCGGTGCGGGGCCGGTGCCTGTGCCGGGCAGTGCCGGTACGGGGCGGGGCGGGGCGGTGCCGGTCAGGCGCGGCTCTTGCGCTTGCGCTGCCAGGTGTCGGCCGCGACGGCGGCGACGATGACCAGGCCCGTGACGACGGTCTGCCAGAAGGACGAGATGCCCTTGATGTTGAGGATGTTCTGGAGCAGGCCGATGAAGGCGACGCCGATGACGGTGCCCCACATCGTGCCCGAGCCGCCGAAGAGCGCGGCGCCGCCGATGATGACGGCCGAGATGACGGTCAGTTCCAGGCCCTGGCCGGTCACGCCCTGCACGTAGGAGAGGAAGGACAGGCCGAGGACGCCCGCGAGGCCCGCGGTGAAGCCGGAGAGTACGAACGCGGTGAGCTTGACCCGCTTGACGTTGACGCCGACCAGCCGCGCCGCCTCCTGGTTGCCGCCCACCGCATAGGTGTTGAAGCCGAAGCGGGAGCGGGCCAGCAGCACCACGCCGATGGCCGCGACGGCGGCGAAGAACACGAACTGCATCGGTATGACGCCGAACAGCCGTCCCTGGCCCAGGAGATTGAACTCGGCCACGCCCGGCCGCGACGAACTCAGTGAGATCGGGGCGCCGTCGGAGATGAGCAGGGCGATCCCGCGGAAGACGCTGAGCGTGCCGAGGGTGACGATGAAGGAGGGCACCCCGAGGACCACGACGGCCAGCCCGTTGACGAGGCCGGCCAGCACCCCGACGGCGAGTCCGACGAGCATCGCGGCCGGCCAGCTCCAGCCGTCCGAGATGAGCATGCCGGTGGAGATGGCGGACAGCGCGTACGTGGATCCGACGGAGAGGTCGATCTCGCCGTTGAGGATCACGAAGGTCACGCCGACGGCCATGATGCCGATCTGCGCGATCTGCTGCCCGACCGAGAGCAGGTTGTCGGACTGGGCGAAGGTCGGCGAGAGCACCGTGCCCAGCAGGAAGAGCAGGACCAGTGCGGCGAACACACCGGCTTCGCGTGCGTGCAGGAGTCTGCGCAGCGCCGAGGGGGCCTCCCGGGTGGACTTCGGGCCGGGTGACGCCGCCGGGGCGGGTGAGGTGGAGGTGGTCAGAGTCACGAGGTTCTCCCGATCCGGGCGTCGAGCTGGTCTCTGGTGGGCAGGGCGGGGACGACCCCCGCGACGGAGACGGTGTGGGCGCCCGCCACCGCGGCGAAGTCGGCCGCCCGGGCGGCAGGCAGCCCTTCGGCCAGGCCGACGGCCAGGGCGGCGGTGAAGGAGTCGCCCGCGCCGGTGGTGTCGACGACGGCGGCCGGCGGGTGCGGCGGCACGGAGGTGACGCCCGACTCCTCGGCGACGAGCGCTCCCTGGCCGCCCCGGGTGAGCACCGCGATCCCGCCCGTACGCTCCCGCAGGGCCCGGACCAGGTCTTCGTCACCGAGTCCGTGCTCCTCGCCGAGCCCGAGGAGGACGGGCGCCTCCGTCTGGTTCGGGGTGATCACGTCGATCAGCGGCCAGCACTCCTCGGGCAGCGGCCGGGCCGGCGCCGGGTTGAGGAGGGTGCGGGTGCCGGTCTCGCGGCCGGTCCGCAGGGCCGCTGCCACGGCCTCCTCCGGGATCTCCATCGAGACGACCAGGACGTCGGCGGCGGCGATCTCGCCTCGGAAGCGCTCCACCGCCGCCGCGTCCAGCTCGTCGAGGGCGCCGGGAGCGATGACGATGCGGTTCTCCCCGGACGGCTCGACCAGGATGAACCCGACCATGGTGGGTGCCAGTGCGGTCACCACGTGCTCGGCGCCGACTCCCTCCGTGCGCCACAACTCCCGTGCCGCGCGGCCGAAGTCGTCGTCACCGACAGCCGTGAGGAGTGCGACCTCGGCACCCAGCCGGGCGGCGGCGACGGCCTGGTTGCTGCCCTTGCCGCCGGGACCGGGATCGAAGGTCCCACCGGACACCGTCTCCCCCGCGGAGGGCGCCCTGGGGACCCGCATGGTCAGGCCGGCCCCGTAACTTCCGACTACCGCGATCTTCATCGACACACCACTTTGTGTATGGACAACCATGGACAAGCGAGAGCGTAGGTACAGGGATGTCCATAGTCAACGGTTGCGCGGGAAGTGATTTTCCGGACGTCGTCCGCCTACTTCACGCCATAGCGCGCAACGGGAACCACACGGCTCCGGATCCGGCGCGACCGCCGCGCCGACCCCGGAAGCGGTACTGGGCTCAACTCACCTTGTACGGGTAGTTGGTGACGGGTTCTCAGGCGCGCCTGCGCGATCACGTACGGTCACGCCCTCGGCAGAATCCGCCGGGCCCACCTCCCTGAGAGGACGGCGAGTGGCGTGGCGTCCGCGAACAGCCACAGGTGCGGTCGACGGCCCCGGCAGCGGGCGTGGGGCAGGCACGTCAGGTCCGGGCCGGTCTGTACCGCCACTACCTCGTTCTTCGGGGCAGGGAACGCGGCGAGGTGCCCGATCCGCTTTCCGACGGTTCGGGTGTCACCCCGGGAGGGTGATGCCCGAACCGCCGGGCCGGGGCAGTTTTCGGTGGACGGCGGTGTATGCCGCGCCAGCTCGCGAGCACGGAGGTTCGCCGTGGCGGACAGTCCGGACATGAGCACCCGGTGTCGTGCTGGCCGGTCGTCCGGGGCTGTGCGTGGTGGGCCGGAAGAGGCTCTTCTAGGTGGTTACGAGGTGTCGCATGAAGGACAAGCGTGCGAAGCGGATAGCCGAGTTCATCGCCCCGCTGCGGGTGGAACCCGGGCGCAAGGTGCGCCTGGCCGAGGACTTCGATCCGGGCGACCGTGCCGGCATCGCGCACAAGAAGCAGGGCCGGGAGCTGCTGCGCAACGGTGTCGAGCTGCTCGCCGACCACCAGCGCAGGCTGGCCGCGCAGGGCAGCCACGGGGTGCTGTTGTGTCTGCAGGCGCTGGACGCCGGCGGCAAGGACGGGACCATCCGGCACGTCATGAGCGGTGTGAACCCGCAGGGTGTGCGGGTGTCGAGCTTCAAGGTGCCCTCGGCCGAGGAGCTGGGCCACGACTACTTGTGGCGTTACGCCTGCCGGCTCCCGAGCCGCGGGGAGATCGGCATCTTCAACCGGTCCTACTACGAGGAGGTCCTCGTCGTACGGGTGCACCCGGAGCTGCTGGCGCGGCAGCACCTGCCGGACCGTCCGGGCAAGGCGCTGTGGCGCCGGCGCTATCGTGAGATCAACGACTGGGAGCGGTATCTGACGGACAACGGCTTCCGGATCGTCAAGCTGTTCCTGAACCTCTCCCGGGAGGAGCAGCGGATCAGGTTCCTGAAGCGGATCGATGTGCCGGAGCGGAACTGGAAGTTCTCGGCTGCGGATGTCAGGGAGCGCGCCTCCTGGGACGCGTACCAGTCGGCGTTCTCCGCGCTGCTCTCCGCCACGAGCACCGCGTGGGCGCCCTGGTACGTGGTGCCCGCGGACCACAAGTGGTTCGCCCGGACCTGCGCGGCGGCGGTGCTCGCCCACACGCTGATCGAACTCGACCCGCGGTATCCGGAGATCGATGACGCCGCCCGGCACGAACTGCAGTTGGCGCGCAAGCAGTTGGAGAGTGACGGGCCGGACGGGAGTTCCGCCCGATGACCGCGCGGGCGCCGGGGACCGCCGCGTCCGCCACGACGGCGGTGGCGGGGGCGTCGGGGGCGGACTGGTGGGCGCGGACGGCCGACGAGGTGGCCGCGGCGCTGGACGTCGATCCGGCCGTGGGGCTGAGCGGTGAGCGGGTGGAGCGGCGGCTGGCCGAGGACGGGCCCAACACGCTGCCGGAGGAGCGGGCGGTGCCCGGGTGGCGCCGGTTCGCCGGCCAGTACACCTCGTACATGCAGATCATCCTGGTGGCCTCCGCCGTCGTGTCGCTGCTCGTGCAGGAGTGGGGCACGGCCGTGGTGCTGCTGGCGCTGACGTTGCTCAACGCCGTCATCGGGCTGCGCCAGGAGGGCAAGGCGGAGAGCGCCATGAACGCCCTGAAGGCGATGGCGAAGGTGACCGCGCGGGTGCGGCGGGACGGGACGGAACGGGAGGTCCCCGCCGAGGAGGTCGTGGTCGGCGACGTGGTGCTGCTGAGCGCGGGGGACGAAGTGCCCGCGGACGGACGGCTGGTGGGGGCGGTGGCGCTGCAGGTCGACGAGTCGGCGCTGACCGGGGAGAGCGTGCCCGCCGCCAAGGACACCGTCGTGGTGCGGAGCGCTGCCCCGGGGCCCGGCGAGCAGTCGGACATGGCGTTCATGAACACCCCGGTCACCCACGGCAGCGGGGTTCTCCTGGTCACCGCGACCGGGGCCGGCACCGAGCTGGGCCGGATCTCCGGGATGCTGTCGGCGACCCGGCGCGCGCCCTCGCCGCTCACCCGGGAGCTGGACCGGCTGACCCTGTGGATCGTGGGCGCGGCCGGCCTCACCATGATCATGATGTTCTGGCTGGGCCGGGAGCGGGGCGAGGCGTGGGACGTGCTGTTCGTGAGCGCGGTGTCCCTGGCGATCGCCGCCGTGCCGGAGGCCCTGCCGACGGTGACGCAGACGATCCTGTCGCTCGGCGGACTGGACCTCGCCCGGCGGCACGCGATCGTCAAGGACCTGCCGTCGGTCGAGACCCTGGGTTTCGTCTCGGCGATCAACTCCGACAAGACCGGCACGCTGACGATGAACCAGGTGACGGTCGTGGAGGTGGTGGACCCCTACGACCGGTACACCGTCTCCGGCTCCGGGTACGGCCTGGAGGGCCGGGTCCGGCGCGCGGCGGGCAGCGCCACGGAGATCGAGGGGGCGATCCTGCCGTACCTGGTGGCCAACGACGCGGTCCTCACCGGCGACGGCCGGGTGGTCGGGGATCCCACGGAGGGCGCTCTGATCGTGCTCGGGCACAAGGCCGGTCTGGACGTGAACGAGACCCGTGCGCGGCTGCCGCGGCTCGCGACGCTGCCCTTCGACCCCGCGTACAAGCTGATGGCGACCTTCCACGCGGCCCGGGACGCCAAGGGCCGGGACGTGGTGCGCTGCTTTGTCAAGGGCGCGGCGCCCGCCGTGCTGGAACGCACGGAGACGGCCCTGTCGGCCGGGGAGAGCGTCCCGTTCGACGCGGCGCTGCGCCGGCGCGCGCAGGAGGAGGTGGAGCGGATGGGGCGGGCCGGGCTCCGGGTGATGGCCGCCGCCGCGCGGGACCTGGACCCGGCGGAGTTCCACGCGGACGGCGATCTCCTGGCGTACGTCGCCGGGTTGCGGGTGACCTCCCTGGTGGGCATGGTCGACCCGCCGCGCGCCAACTCGCGGGAGGCGGTCGCCGCCGCCCAGGCCGCAGGTGTACGGGTGCGCATGGTGACCGGTGACGACGTCGTCACCGGTGCCGCCGTGGCCCGGCAGGTCGGCATCGACGGCGAGGCGATGCTGGGCGCCGACTTCGCGGCCCTGAGCGAGGAGGACCGGCAGGCTCGCATCGACCGCATCGGGGTGCTCGGCCGGGTGGCGCCCGAGCACAAGGTGCTGTTGGCGGACACGCTGAAGCAGCGCGGCGACGTGGTCGCGATGACGGGCGACGGTGTCAACGACGCCCCGGCCATCAAGGCCGCCGACATCGGCATCGCGATGGGCTCCGGCACGGACGTCGCGAAGAACGCGGGGCGGATGATCCTCTCCGACGACGACTTCGCCACGATCGTGTTCGCCGTGGAGCAGGGCCGCAAGATCTACGACAACCTCACCAAGTACATCCGGTTCGTGCTGATCCTGCTCGTCGTGTTCGTGCTGGTGTTCCTCGGCGCAGTGCTGTTCGACATCGCGGACGGGGAACCGTTCGCCCCCGCCCAGGTGCTGTGGATCCACTTCTTCGTCAACGCGGCCTTCGGCTTCTCGCTGGGCTTCGACCGGGTGAGCCCCGGGCTGATGACGCGTCGTCCGCGGCCGCGCGGCGAACCGGTGATGACGCGTCCGCTGATGGTGACCGTCGGCCTCGCGGGGACGTTCACGGCCGCCGCGCTGCTGGGGGTGCTCGTCCTCGGCGAGAAGCGCTACGACTCCCCCGCCGTGGGCAACTCGATCGCCCTGACCGCGTTCGCGCTCTGTCTGATCGTGTCCGCGCTGGAGTGCCGCAGCCCGCTCGGGACGGTGCTGAGCGCGGACACCTTCGACAGCAGGCAGCTCAACCGGACACTGCTGGCCGAGGGCGTCCTCGCCGTACTGGTGGTGCAGACCGACGTCTTCAACCGGATCCTCGGCACCACGCCGCTCCACCTCGGCCAGTTCGGCTGGGCACTGCTGCCACCGCTGGCCCTGCTCGTGCTGTGGGAGGTGGGGAAGTTCGCCGTCCGCCGCCGACGGCCAGCCGGGGCCGGGTGAGGACCGTGACCGGGGCATAGGGGCTGGCGGTGCGCACGGTCGAGGAGGCAGGCGCGGTCGATCCGTACGATCACGTGGCGACCGCCGCCTTACGGTCGGCCCTGCCCGGGTGCCCGAACTCGTCGGCGAAGCTCCGGCCCGGGCATCGGCGACGTGCGCGCCCGTGGCGAGGAAGCGGTGCCGCAGATCGTTGGTCTCGTCGGCGTGCAGTTGCTTGGCATAAGCCGAGCCCATGCCCGCGCGGACCCGCGGTTCGACAGCACCCTGGGGTGTGGCCGCCGCCCTGCGGGAGCAGCCTGCCGATTTCTCAGCTGTTCCGTTTGCTTGGAGTGCACGCCAAGGCCCTAGCGTTGAGGGCATTCCGCTATCACCAGGGTCTCGCCGGTTTCTCGGAAGACTTTCTTCTCAACCGGCTCCCGGCCAAGCGAGCCACTACGCCCCTGGCCTGCTCCTGCTTAAAGAACCGAAAGCCGAACCGAACACCCGACGCGTCGACGCGTCATTTCTCACGACCGATAAGAAGGACAGCACGTGGTAAAGAATCAATTCACAACGCATGCAGAACTTTTTGATCTGCGGGGGAAGCGCGCGCTCGTCACCGGTGGCACCAGAGGCATCGGGATGATGATCACGCGTGGTCTTCTCCAGGCGGGCGCCCGCGTGGTCATCAGCTCGCGCGACGCAGAAGCGTGCACTCGGGCACAGGAACAGCTGTCCGCATTCGGTGAGGTGCGGGCCATCCCCGCCGACCTGTCCCGCCACGACGAGTGCCGGCGGCTGTCCGAGCTCGTCACCGCCGACTCGGAGCGTCTCGACATCCTCGTCAACAACGCGGGCGCCCTGTGGGACGAGCCGCTGGAGACGTTCCCGGACGAGGCCTGGGACACCGTCGTCGACCTCAACCTGAAGTCGCCGTTCTGGCTGGTCCAGGCGCTGCTGCCCGCACTGCGCAAGGCGGGCACCGCCGACGATCCCGCGCGGATCATCAACATCGGCAGCATCGCCGCCATCCACATCCCCCAGCGGCCCAACTACTCGTACTCCAGCAGCAAGGCAGCGCTGCATCAGCTCACCAGGGTGCTCGCCAAGGAACTGGGACCGCAGCACGTCACCGTCAACGCCGTGGCGCCTGGACCGTTCCCGTCGACGATGATGGCCGCAACCCTCGACGAGCACGGCGAGGCGATCGCGGCGGCGGCCCCACTGCGCCGGATCGGCCGCGACGACGACATGGCCGGTGTCGCGGTGTTCCTCGCCGGCCGGGCAGGCGCATACCTCACAGGCACCGTGATCCCCGTCGACGGCGGCATCGCCACGACCGCATAAGCCGCCCAAGAGTTCCTGCGGGCAGTCGAGTCTCCGCCACATCCGGTCGTCGTCCGGCTGCGAATACCCCATGGCAACGACGTTCGCCGCAACCCGGTTCGGAACCAGCCCAAGGCATCTGCACAGAACGCATCTGCACAGGAGGTTCGCCAGTGACTCTTCATGCCCATCCGCGCCCGCTCAAGCTCACACTCAGCCTGCTGGCCTGCGCCGCGCTGACGGTTGCCGTCCCCGCAGGGGTGGCCACGCCCGCGCAGGCCGCGGACCGGTGCAACACCGCCGGCCACGCCTACCTGACCCAGCCCGGAAAGATCTACTTCTCCGGCTACAACGGGGACCAGAGCCTCGGCGTCCCGACCTTCAGCACCTTCCGCGGCGACACCTTCCGCCTGGGCGGCAACGGCATTCTGCCCGGCACGACGATCCGGTTCCAGGCCGTGAACGTCGACACCGGCGCACAGATCAACTTCTACCGCGGCCAGCCCGTCTACACCACCCGCGGAGCCGGAGGCAACTGCGTCGTCAACGAAGAAGGCCCGCTCACCGTCACCGCACCCTCCGGCACCTACCGGGTCACAGCATTCTACGACCCGGGGAACACCCCACCCGTCACCCCAGGAGACATCATCGACCAAGTGGTCAACGTGGTGGTCTCCTGACCCCGCCTCACGTGCGGCCGCCCTCGGACGGCCGCACACCGAACAAGGCGTCAACGAAGAGGGGTGGAGCTCGTGGCGGGTCTCAGGCGAGGCGCTTGCGGCCCCAGAAGAAGAGGAACACCGTGACGGCGGCCGTCAGGGCCAGCAGGATCGACGCGCCGAGCCACTGCATGCCGTTCATCTGGGAGATCGGCAGGTAGTCGACCGACCAGCCCACGACATCCGCCTTCTGCAGGCACACCTCCCGCGCCTGTTCCGTCGGTGCGTCCCCACAGGTGTTCCAGTCGAGGAGTTTCCCGTCGCCGGTGAGGAACGACGGGCGCGACCCGTCCATCTGGTGCGCGCCCGTGGGCAGCGTCTGGATCGCGGCTTCGGCCAGGACGCCCTTGCTCGATGTGCCCGTGACGACGTTGCCGAGCGACAGCAGGAAGTGGGACCAGACGAGTTGGACGGCCACGGTGAATCCGAGGGTGACCACCATGGCGATCAGCGTGCGGCGCAGCACCACGCCGATCGCCACCCCGCCGAAGACGCAGAAGAGGGAGAGGGCGACGGGCACGGGTCCCGTGTTGTTGAAGGTGGGTTCGGAGATCCACTCCATGGCCGTGACCTCGGACTTGTAGAGGTTCCACCACCAGCCGAACGCGGCCGACAGCGCGACCGTGCTCACGATGACCACCAGCGCGGTCAGAGCCAGTTTCGTGGTCAGCCAGCGGGTGCGGTCCACCGACTGGGTGACGACCAGCTTGGCGGTGCCGTTCTCCAAGTCGCCGGCGAACAGCGGGGCGCCGAGAAAGACACCGAGCAGGATCGGTAGCAGCCGCAGTCCCGTGGACAGCGGGGTGTAACCGGCGATGTGCAGCTGGGAGCGCTGGAAGACGATGAACGCCACGGCGAGTGCGGAGGCGCCGAGGACGGTCCAGAACACGGCCCGGTGCTGGCGCCAGACCAGCCACGGCATGCCCTTGAGGAGCGGAGGGAGTTGGCCCATGCCCGTGGTGCCCGTGGCCTTGGACCCGCTCGTCGTCGGGGTGCTGGTGAGAGAGCTCATGCCGCCACCGTCCGGGTGTCGTACGCCTGGCCCTGAGCCTGGGCGGTGGGGGTGATCAGAGGTGGTGCGTCGGGTGAGCGGAGATAGGCGAGCAGGAGTTCTTCCAGGCTCGGGCTGTCCGTCTCCCCCGGGCCGGCGACCGGGCCGTCCGGGCGGATCAGTGCGGTGAACTGCCGTCCGCTGATCCGGGACTCGACCACGGAGTGGTGCGCGAGGGAGGCGGGCAGCCCCTCGCCCTCCTTGGCACCGGTGACCATGGTGTGCACCGAAAGCAGCTCGTCCACGTCACCGGCGAGGCGTACCCCGCCGTCGGAGAGGACCACGAGGTAGTCGCACAGGTTCTCCAGTTCGGCCAGGACGTGGGTGGATATCAGGACGGTGGTGCCGCGCTCGGCAGTTTCGGCGAGGAGGGTGCCCATCAGTTCTTTACGCGCGACCGGGTCCAGGTTCGACATCGGCTCGTCGAGGAGCAGCAGGTCGGGGCGCTTGCCGAGGGCGAGGGCAAGGGCGACGCGGGTGCGCTGGCCGCCGGAAAGGGTGTTGATCTTCGCGCCGAAGGGCACATCGCCCGCTCTGACGATGTCCTCGGCGGCGCGCTGGTCCCAGCCCGGGTTCAGTTCTCGCCCCAGCCGCAGGGTCTCCGCCACGGTGAACCGGGGGAACAGGGGCTTCTCCTGGGCGAGTAACGCGATGCGCCCCGAGTCCACCGAGCCCGCTGCCGCGCCGAACAGGCTGAGCGTGCCCTGCGTCGGCTCCAGGACGTGGGCCGCGATGCTCAGCAGCGTGCTCTTGCCCGCGCCGTTGGGGCCGACCAGACCGCAGACGCGTCCCGCCGGGAGCCGGAAGGAACAGTCCTTCAGCGCCCATCCCCGCCGGTAGCGCATCCCCAGGCCGTGCGCCTCGAGCGCCGGCTCCCCTGCCTGTATGCCGTTACTCACCAGTGCTCCTAGTTGTCGTGGCCGCCGTCGCCGTACCGGTGGCGTACTGCTTCTCCATGGCCGACGCGACCAGTGCGGCCACGTCCTCCTGCTCCAGGCCCGCCTCGGCCGCCCGGGACATCCACGCCACCAGCTCCCCGTACAGCGGTGAGTCGATGCCCGCCGAGGGGCGGGCCAGCGTGCGGCGTACGAACGTGCCCCGGCCGGGTCGGGGTTCGACCAGGCCCTCGCGCTCCAGCTCGCGGTATGCCTTGAGGGTGGTGTTCGGGTTGACCGCGCTGACCTCGGCGACTTCCTTGGCGGTCGGCAGCCGGTCGCCCGGCACCAGTACGCCCAGCCGAAGGGCCTGCTTGGTCTGCTGCACGATCTGCTGGAAGGCGGGGACTCCGTTCCGCCTGTCGATGCGGAACTCCATGACTACCACCACCATTCAACTACTCGATTAGTGGAATGATGATGGAGGAGTGTGCGAGCGGTTGTCAACGCCAATCGGAGGGGCTTTCGTGCTGCGCCGCACGCCGAGTTGCCGTGCGGTCTCGACGGTCGGTCGGCCTAGCCTCGCGCTTTCACGAGTTGGGGCGCCGAGGCTTGATCAGATAAGCCGAGAGCACCCCTGAACTGCAGCGATTGGACCTTCCTAGGGTCCTGTTGGCTGCACGGAAAGAGGCGCTCTCTAGGTGAAGCAGCCAATCGGGTTGTACCCACGTGGTCCTTGTGAAGGAGGGGGTTCCGTCACCGGGTCGGTGTTGTTCGCGAGTGGCTGCTCGGAACCGGTGTCTGGCTCAGACGGTTGGAACTGTGCCGCCGTCGATGACGTACTCCGCGCCCACAATGGATGAGGCTCGGTCCGACACGAGGAAGCCGACCAGGTCCGCGATCTCTTCCGTCGTTGCGAACCTTCCGATGGGAACCCCTCCGAGGGAATCCATCAGGCTCTGCTCCGCCTCTTCGCGGGTTAGTCCGTTGCCCTTGGCGAGCCGGTCGATGAAGCCGGCATACGCTCCGGTCTGAATCCCCCCGGGGCTGACGGCGTTTACTCGCACGCCTCGTGGGGCCAGTTCGTTCGCGAGACCCTTGCTGTACGTACGCAGGGCACCCTTCGCTGACGCGTACGGCAACGTCGCGTCGTGCAGCGGCATCTGACGCTGGATCGACGTGACGTGGACAACCACTCCTGATCCCGTCTCCACCATGGCCGGCAGCAGTGCTCGATCCAGGCGGACAGCCCCCAGGAAGTTCAGGTTGAGCTCCGCCAGCCAGTGCTCCTCGGTCGCGGCAGCGAACCCGCCGGCCGGGGTTGACGATCCTCCGACAACGTGCACCAGGATGTCCAGCGCACCTCCCTCAGAGATCTTCGACACCACAGCCTCTACACCGCCCACCGTGGAGGTGTCCGCCTCGATGAACCGGTCGGGGCGCTCGTAGCCGTCGGGCATCGTGCGTGCCGTAGTCCACACGTCGGCACCCATCTCTCGCAGTCTCTCCACGACGGCCTTGCCCGAGCCCTTCGAACCGCCTGTGACAAGTGCCCGGCGTCCGTTGAGACGATCGCGGTCTGAATCAGACATTTTTCTCTCCACTGAAGATTGAGGTGGTGCGGGTTGGGTCAGGCCGGGTGGTTGGCGATGACGAGTTCGGCGATGAGGTCGTCCCGCAGCGCGAACCGGTAGTCGAGCTCGGCGACGCCTCCCGGGAAGGTGCCTTCGAGCCGCACGGTTACCACCCAGTGGGTGTCATCGACGCGGTGAGCGCCGACCTGCTCGGTCGTGTATTTGAACTCGGACCCGGCGTCCCGCAGGAATGCGTGGGTCTCCTCCCGGCCGCGGAAGGTCTCGTCCTGGTCGACGATCACCGCGTCCTCGGTGAGAAACGACGAGGCGGTGTCGGCGTCGTGGACGATGTGGGCGGCCAAGAACTGGCGCACGGTGGTCGGGAGCAGATCGGACGGAAGATCGGTGTGCTGTGTCATGAGCCCACCGTGTGACCTCGCGGCGCGGGAGAGTCAAGCCATGGACTCTCCCCCTGGGGGAGAGTCCAGAATGAGGGGATGCTGACCATTGGCGAGTTCTCGCGGCTGACCCACCTGAGCGTGCGGACCCTGCGCCGATATCACGAGGCGGCCCTGCTGGAACCCGCAGTGGTGGACGAGACCACCGGTTACCGCTACTACGGCGTCGACCAAATCCCGACCGCGCAGGTCATCCACCGGCTCCGCGAGCTCGACGTCCCCCTGAACGATGTGCAGCAGATCCTCCGCACCCCCGACCCCGGTGTCCGGGCGGCGCTGGTCGCAGACCACCTGCAACGCCTCGAGGATGCGCTCGACCGCACCCGGGCCGCAGTCGTCTCGCTGCGCCGCCTGCTGCGGCCCGACCCCGCGCCCATCGACGTCGAGCTACGCGCAGAGACTGCCCGGACGGTCGCGGCGGTGGAAGCCGTAGTCGGGCATCGCGACATCGAGACCTGGTACGCAGGCGCGATGGCCGAACTGGAGGCGGCCGTCGGCACCGCCGTGACCGGACCGCCAGGCGGCATGTACGACAACGCCCTCTTCGAGCAGGAGCGCGGGCCCGCGCTCGTCTACCTGCCGACCGCTGCGCCACCTCGCACCGGACGCGTGCACCCCGTGAGTCTGCCGGCCGCGGAACTTGCGGTCACCACCCATGTCGGCGAGCACGACGGCATCGAGGTCACGTACGGCGAACTCGGGACCTGGGTGGTGGAGAACGCGATGTCGGTGGCCGGGCCGGTGCGGGAGGTCTACGTCGTCGGCCCTCGTGACACGAGCGATCCCGCTGCGTGGCGCACTGAGATCGGCTGGCCGGTCTTCCGCGTCACCTGACGCGGTCAGTACGGTGCGCAGTCTTGGAACGACGGGGCGCACACGTTGAGCCTCACGCTCTCACGAGGTGGAGCACCCAGGCTTGATCAATAAGCAGAGAGCACTCCTGAACTGCAACGATTGGACTCTTCTAGGGTCCTGTTGGCTGCACAGAATGAGGTACTCCCGGTGGAGAAGCGTATCGGGTCGTACCCGCGTGTCCGCATCGAGAGCGGCGGTCGGACGGTGGTCTCGCAGGCCGGGGGCGTGCTGTTGGTCGAGACCGTACGCAAGACCGGCTTGGACACCGCGATATCAGCGGCGCTGATGCCGTGGCAGAAGCCGAGGGCCGTCCACGATCCGGGCAAGGTCCTCCTGGACGTGGCCCTGGCGGTCGCGTTGGGCGGTGACTGCCTCGCGGATGCCAGCATGCTGCGGGCGGAGCCGGCTGTGTTCGGGCCGGTGGCCTCCGACCCGACGGTCTCCCGCCTCATCGACACCCTCGCCGCCTCCGAGGAGAAGGCTCTGGCGGCGGTCCGTGCTGCCCGGGCCGAAGCGCGCGCCCGCGTCTGGACGGTGGCCGGCGAGCGGGCGCCGAATGCGGACGGGGCGGTGACCGTGGACCTCGACGGGGTGCTGGTGATCGCGCACTCGGACAAGGAGGACGCCGCACCCACCTGGAAGCGAACCTACGGCCACCACCCGCTGATGGGGTTCGTCGACCACGGGCCGGGCGGTACCGGTGAGCCGGTCGCGGCTCTACTCAGACCGGGTAACGCGGGCTCGAACACCGCGGACGACCACGTCACCGCCACCCAACTGGCCCTGGCTCAGCTGCCGAAGGAGTACCGGCGCGGGCGCCGGACCCTGATCCGCACCGACTCCGCCGGCGGCACCCACACCTTCGTCACCTGGCTCGCCCAGCGGGGACGGTGGCTGTCCTACTCCGTCGGCATGACCGTCACCGAGCAGATCCACAGCCACGTGCTGAAGGTTCCGGCATCCGCCTGGACGCCGGCGGTCGAGACCGGCGGCGGGATCCGCGACGGCGCCTGGGTCGCCGAACTCACCGGCGACGTCCTGACCGGCTGGCCGAAGGGGATGCGGCTGATCGTCCGCAAGGAACGACCGCACCCCGGTGCCCAGTTGCGGATCACCGATGCGGACGGCCTGCGGCTGACGTGCTTTGCCACAAACACCGCCAATCTCCCGATCGCCGAGCTCGAACTGCGTCACCGGCTGCGGGCTCGCGCCGAGGACCGCATCCGAAACGCCCGCGCCACCGGCCTACGCAACCTGCCTCTGCACCGCACCGCCCAAAACCGCATCTGGCTGGAGATCGTGCAGGTCGCCCTCGACCTGCTGGCCTGGATGCCGATGCTCGCCCTCACCGGCACCGCCCGGCTCTGGGAACCCCGCCGCCTGCGACTCCGCCTGTTCGCCGCAGCCGGACAGCTCGTCACCACCGGGCGCAGGCGGGTCCTCCGCCTCGCCCGGCACTGGCCCTGGACCGACGTGATCACCGACGCCCTCAACCAGCTCGCAATCCTGCCGAACCCCGACTGACCAGCAACCTTCACACCCCTACGACAGCAGCCCGCCACCGGAGCAGTGGAACCCGGCGTCACCCCGAGACGAGACTCGGGCCCCCCGCCTGTCCACTCGCAATCAATGGCACGAAACGGCCCACCGACTCCGTCGGCGGACCGTCATGAAACTTTGAGGCTAGGTGGTGGTCCGCGCTGCGCCGACGCGAGGTCAGTTGCGTACGGGGTGTTCGATGGAGACCTTGGGCAGTTTTCGGGCCAGCGGGGCAGGGAGCCACCACGCCCATGTGCCGGGCAGCCGCATGACGGCGGGGACGATGAGGCATCGGATGACCACGGCGTCGAGGAGGATGGCGACGAACAGGGGCAGTCGGCGCGCGAGTGTCTCGGACAAGCCGGGGCCGAAGCCCTCGGCGAGCAGGTCGCAGGCACGACGGGAGGTGGTCTCCTCGGAGACCTTGCCGGAGTCGGCGAATCCCAGGCGCATGCTCAGGGCCGGTGCGGACAGGGCCAGGAGCACGATCCCGCCGGCCAACAGGGTCGGGATCGGTCGTCGTTGCACGGCGCGTGCCATGGCCCGCCAGCCGTTGCCCTCCGCCTTGCCCTTCTGGGCGTTCCTGGCCTGCTGTTTGAGTACGTGGCGCTGGGTGCGCTTGCCGAACAGTGCCAGCAGGACAGGCAGCAGCACCAGGGAGGCGACCATGGCGACCAGGACGGTGACGGCCACCGCGAGGGCGATGCCCCGCAGCGAGCCGAGCCCGAGGGCGACCAGGCCGAGGAGGGCGACGACGACGGTGCAGCCGGCGAAGAAGGCCGTGCGGCCGACGGAGAAGGCCGTGCGGCCGACGGAGAAGGCCGTGCGGCCGACGGAGTCGAGGGCCTTGCGGCCGGCCTCCACGGGCTGGATGCCCGTCAGGAGTTCATGGCGGTAGCGGTAGAAGATCAGCAGGGCGCAGTCGACGCCGACGCCGAGGCCGACCAGCATCAGGATGGGTGGGGCGAAGTCGGCGACGGTGAAGAGGTGCGAGGTCAGGGCGATCAGGACGATGGCACCGCCGACGGTGAACAGCGCGGTGATCAGTGGCAGTGATGCCGCCAGCAGTGAGCCGAACAGCAGCACCAGAAGGACCAGGGCCGCCGCGATACCGGCGAGTTCGGCGGTCGGGCCCGCCTTGTCCTCCGCGTCGCGCGCGTCCTCGCCGCCCACCTCGACCTGGAGGCGACCGGTGGCGATGCTCTGCGCGGTGTCGATGGTCTTCGCGACGTCGCCCTTGGGGACGTCCTCCGTCTTGCCGTCCAGCGTGACGGACGCGTAAGCGATCGTGCCGTCCTCGGACAGCGCTGACGCGTCACTGAACGGGCTGCGCACGTCGTCGTCCGGATCCACTGCGGCGACCGGGAACTGACGCTCAGCGTCCAGGACGATGGGCACGGTGCGACCCGTTCCGGACACGGGCGCGGCAGCGGGATCGCGGGCATGACGGAACGGGCCCGCGCACTGGGCGGAACACTGAGCGCCGGGACCGGCAGTGCGGGCGGGTACGTCGTCCGAGCCCGGCTACCGTTCTCAGACCACCATGAGCCGATCGGCGGAGCAGTTGATGATCAGGATCCTGCTGGCGGATGACCAGCGCCTCGTGCGCGCCGGGATTCGCGGCATCCTCGACGCCGAGGACGACCTGCGGGTGGTCGCCTAGGCCGCCGACGGGCAGGCCGCGCTCATCGGCTGTCGTGAACTGCGGCCCGACGTGGTGCTGATGGACATCCGCATGCCCTGCCCGTCATGGACGGGCTCGAAGCCGCCCGTCGCACGAGTACCGCATGGTCAGCCCCGGCTGGCTCACGGACTGAACTCCCAGCTGTGCGTAACGACTGGACTCGCTGTACGAGGACACCCTCAGCCAGCGATACGGCCAGCCGCCCGGCTTCTTGGGACGTAGGTCAAAAGCCGTGCGTCGGTGCGCTTCTGTAGTGCGTTTCTGTGGCGAGAAAGCCTCGCGCCACGGAGGTGACCCGGTCGCGGATGTGCTGCTGATCCGGAGGTTGATCGTTCGGCAGGTCGAGCGCTCTCGCCAGATCAACGATGGGTTGCAGCAGGTCGGGGTAGTCGAGTTCGGCTGCAGCTTGCTCGTAGATCAGCTTCGCTCCGTACACGGGATCGAGTCGGCACGCCACGATCTGACCGGCCCACCACCGGGCCGCGGTCCATCGCGCCTTGGCGAGATCGTCCGAGGACAGCGGCAGCAGACTCAGCTCTTCCACCACAAGGGCGAACAGCTCTCGGGCCTGGGGATACTCACCATGCGCGAGGCCGGCCAGCAAGGGGAGCGACGGAGCCTCGACGTCGGCCGTCAGGGCGTCCAGGCCCAACTGGACCAGGTAGGCGGCCGAGGGGCGCTGCCAGGGTTCCATGGCCAAGTCCGCAGCGGCCATGCGGATCAGGCTGATCGCCACCACTGCGTCCATGCTGTCGCTGCCTCATCGGGCCGTAGCGTTCGAGCAGTTCACGCCAGGAGATCCCGGTCCGACTCTTGTCGACCATGCCGATGAGTTCGGCCAGCTCGCCGTGCCGCAGGGGGCGTCGCTTAAAGTACGCCCGGGTCCGGCGCATGCGTTCTCGGTGATTTCTCGGGCCGAGAACGCATGGTGACGCCGCCTCAGATGGTCGGGGTGTCGTCGACAACCGGCTTGTGGATCTCCACGACCGGCTTCCACCCCTCGGAGAACTCGATGAAGTCCGCACGGGTGGGGTAGGTGTCGATCGCGCGACGGTCACGCTTGGGAGTGTCGCCCCCCTTGCGTCCCCGGGGAATCTGCTCCTCGAAGATGTCGACCTTCACGTCGGGAACCTCCTTGAGGCCCTGGCGCCAGATCTGCACGACGTCGGCGCCGAACGCCTGCCGGGCCGCAGCGTAAAGAGCCGAGAGGGCCCCCTTGTCCCCACCGGGGACGAAAAGCGCCAGATCCAGCACGACACCGGCGGACTGGAGGACCTCGATGGTCACCGAGCCTTTTTCGTCGGCAACGTAGATACCGGCTTCGTTCTCGTCGTCAGGAAGGCAGGAAACCTCTTCCTGGAATACGGTTCGCGCCGTGACCGAACCGCCCTCGAAATCCTCACCGGACTTGGTCAGAAAAGCAGAAACATAGCAGTCGGGAATCTTGAGTTCTGCCGTACCGGCGGAAACGAAGATCCTGTCCTTCACGCCGAGCTTCGTCACCTCTTCCAGCGAGAGGCGGCGAGCGGCGATCTTCTCCGTGTTCACGATTTCCCTTTCAGGTTGCACTGTCCCTGCGAGCAAGGACGCTACCACGAAACCGTGAGGTCAACTGCCCAGTAGCTCCTGGGTACATGGCCTCCGACGACCCTCACTGGAGGCTACCGAAGCGAAGCCATTCGGTCGCTAACACGCGTCCGCCGGATAGCTGCCCTCGCCATGGTTGGGGATCAACCGACGGTTGCATTCCGGTGCGTCGGGTGGCGCAGAGGAACTAAAACTGGGCTTACGGCAGATATCACCCATACCGTCTTCGGGGAGGCGTTGGCAGGGTAAGGCGAACCATTCGTCGTACATCTCGAAGAACGCAGCGGAAACCAGCCGGATGGTTCGACAACGCGACAACGGAGACCCCCACCGGCGACATCCGGATGGAGCGCGAAGTAGAAGTCGCGTACTACCCAGCCCTCTTCGGCCTCGACTTCGGCGCAGTCGGCTGACGCCCGGTTGCCGACGTCTCGTCCTGTTGGACGGGGTCCGGTACAACCCCCGGTCACCTCCGCGTCGCGAGGGGCGAGTCTCCGTGTCGAGCCGGGCGCGACGCCGACCCGATGCTCCGGCAGAAGCCGGGCATCGGGTCGGCCGCTCTCAGGGGCGAACGCCGCAGCGGGACAGCAGGCACAGATTGAAGCCCTGGGTGTTGCTGGGGCCGGAGCTCTGCTCACCCGTGGAGGATCCGACCGAGCAGTCGGACAGCAGGCAGAGGTTGCCTCCCTGCACGCCGCGATAGGCGGTTGAGTACATCCCCTGCGCCGAGGGCGCGCCGCCGTACCGGTTCGACAGTGCGGAGTGTGTCTGTCGGCCGGTCGTCTCCTCGGGTGTGGCCGCTCCGGCGGATGTCGCGCCGGCTATCAACAGTGCGCCGGCGGCGGTGGACACAGCACCCCATCGCAGGACAGTGGCAGGCAAGTTCATGGACTCTCCAAGACCTCGTACGGCAGACGGTTCGTCATGAGGTCTCCGATGCCATGGGGCCGGGCGGCTTGGTCGACGCGGGAACATTCTTCGGCGTACGGCTGTACGCGTCGGCGAACTGCAAAAGAAAAGCCTCCGCGGACGTGTCGTGCGTCACAGCACCAATCCGGCATCTCTGTGGCCCCGGACCATTCCTGTGAAGAACTTTCCGGGCCACACCGACGCTTTAGGGATCGACGGCACGCAGGTGCATCCCTGCGAGTAGCCGTTCGCAATCGTGACGCAGAACGAAAGGCCGGGGTGGGCGGACACCTGCATCGGCGCAGCTCGCAGCACGCGCTCACCAGGTGCCGCCAACCGCAGATCGGCTCGCTCAGCGCACCCGTACGTACCGAATTCGGACCCGTCACCGGCTTTCGGCGGCGGGACCTGCGCAGGACTTCCACAGAGGTGAAAACACGTGACCGACGCACCGCACACCGACCCTTCGACGGGGCATCTGCCCTTGACAGCGGCGCAGCGGGGGCTCTGGTTCGCCCAGCGGATCGACGTGGAGAATCCGTCGTTCAACGTGGCCGAGTACGCGGATGTCCACGGGCCGGTCGACCCCGCGATTCTGCGGGCCGCGGTCGGGCGGGTGGCGGTGGAGGCCGAAGCGCTGCGGGTGACGTTCGGCGACGACGACGGAGTTCCCTTCCAGCGGATCGGCTCCCGAGCGGACGCGGACATCGACGTTCCGCTGGTCGATCTGTCCGGGGCCGAGGACCCGCGAGGTGAGGCGTTGCGGCGCATGGAGTCGGCTCTTCGGCAGCCCGCCGACATCGTCACGGGCCCGTTGGTGAGCATGACCCTGTACCGGCTGGCGCCGGGGCGTCACCTCTTCCACCAGCAGGTGCACCACCTCGCGCTCGACGGATTCGGGGCCGCGCTCGCGCTCGCGCGGATCGCCGAGGTCTACACCGCGCTGGTCTCCGACGCCGACCCGTCGCCCGGCCCGGGCGGCACCCTTGAGGCAGTCGTCGAGCAGGAGAGCGCGTACCGGGACTCGCCACAACTGCGTCTCGACCAGGAGTTCTGGGCGCGCTACCTGGCCGGCGCTCCCACTCCGACCGGCCTCGGCGATGCCCGGCGCCGCCCCGGGCACTCGGCGCTGCGTGTCAGCCGGGACTTCGACGGCATCCGGACGGAGCGGCTGCGCGCGGCGGCCAAACGCGCCGGTGTCGGCTGGCCGACGTTCTTCATGGCGGCCATGGCCGTCTATCTCCACCGCAGTCGCGGACTGGGCGAGGTCGTGCTCGGTCTGCCGGTGACCGGCCGGCGGACCGCTCTGGCCCGCACGACACCGGCCATGCTCAGCAACGTCCTGCCGATGCGGCTGCGCATATCACCGGCGGACCGGGTGGCCGACGTGGCGAAGCGTGCCTCCGCGCAGGCGCGTGAGGTCCTGCGCCACCAGCGCTATCCGTCGGAGGACCTGCGCCGCGATCTCGGGCTCATCGGTACGGACGTGCCGTTGACCGGACCGACCGTGAACATACTGGCGTTCGACGACACGCTCGCTTTCGGGCCGCATCGCGCGACACTGCACAACCTGTCGATCGGCCCGGTCGAGGATCTGGCCGTCGCCGTGCACGCCTCGTACGCCGATGGTGGTCTGCGCGTCGATCTGCTGGGCAATCCGGGGCTGCACAGCCCTCGGGAACTGGCGGATCATCACGAACGCCTCTGCCGGCTGCTCGACGCCTTCGCGCAGGACCCCGACCGTGCGATCGGCTCCCTGCAGTTCGTCGGCGCGGACGAACGCCGTGAGGTCCTTGGCCTCGCCGCGCAGAGTCCCTCTGACACCACCGGGCAGGCCGTCGACCGCTCGCCCCTGCCCGAGCAACTCGCGGCGCAGGCCAGGACCTCCCCCGACGAGACCGCCGTCGTCTGCGGTGCGACGCGGCTGACCTTCGCGCAGCTCGACGTCAAGGTCGACGCGCTGGCCGGTGCGCTGGCAGCCGCGGGTGCCGGGCCCGGCACCCGGGTGGCCGTGGGGCTGCCCAGGTCCACCAACCTCGTGGTGGCGATGCTGGCGGTGATGCGCACCGGTGCCGCCTATCTGCCGCTGGACCCGTCGTATCCCGCGGACCGGCTCGCCTTCATGATCGAGGACTCACGGCCCGTCGCGCTGGTCGCGACGGCGCACACCGTCGACATCATGGACCCGCAGCGCGAGTTGCCCGTCGTCGATCCGGCTCTCGCCGAACAGGAACCGGATGTCGGCGCGCTGTGCCGTCCGGGCGGCCGCGACGCCGCGTACGTCATCTACACCTCGGGATCCACCGGCCGGCCCAAAGGTGTCGTCGTGGAGCACCGTTCGCTCAGCAACCTGCTCGACCATCACCGCATGGAGGCGTACGCGCTGGCCGAGGGGATTCTGGGGCGCAGGCTGCGGGTCGCGCTGACCGCCGCCACCTCCTTCGACGCCTCGTGGGACCCGGTGCTGTGGATGGTCGCGGGCCACGAACTGCACATCGTGGAGGACGGCGTACGCCGTGACCCCGAGGCGCTGGTGGACTTCCTCGTGACGCAGCGCATCGACGCCATCGAGACGACACCCGCCTACCTGCGCCACATGCTCGGCGCCGGTCTGCTCACCTCGCCCGACCACCGGCCCCGGGTCATCGCCCTGGGCGGCGAAGCGGTCGACGAAGACCTGTGGGACGAACTGGCAGGCCAGGCCGATCTGCTCGTCTTCAACTTCTACGGGCCCACGGAGACCACCGTCGACGCGGTGACCACCCGGATCACCGGCGGCAGCCCGGTCATCGGCCGGCCGATCGCGGGCGCCCGCGTCTACGTGCTCGACCCGTCCCTGCATCCGCTCCCCCACGGAGCCGTGGGCGAGCTGTACGTCTCCGGCGAGGGCGTGGCACGTGGGTACACGGGCCGCCCGGGGCTCACGGCGGAGCGGTTCCTTCCTGACCCCTTCGGCCCGCCCGGCGAGCGTATGTACCGCACCGGGGACCTCGCCCGCTGGAGCGAGAGCGGGTCCCTGGAATTCCTCGGACGCAGCGACCGTCAGATCAAGATCCGTGGCCATCGTGTGGAAACCGGGGAGATCGAGTCCGCGCTGCGGGCGCTGCCCGGCGTCACCGGGGCAGCGGTCACGGTGGCCTCGTCCGACGACGGAGTGGAGCGTCTCGCCGCCTATCTCGTACGCGACGGTGCGACCCGGGCAGACACCCGTCTCGCCGACGTCCGTGACGCGCTCGCGGGAACGCTGCCCGAGCACATGGTGCCCTCCGCCTACGCGGTGGTACCGGTGCTGCCGTTGACCCCGAACGGAAAGCTGGATGCCGACCGGCTGCCGCGGGCGCGGCCCGTCTCCTCCGACGGCGGCGATCCACTCACCCCGGACGAATCGCGGATGTGCGAGGTCTTCGCCGCGTGTCTGGATCTGCCCCGGGTCGGCCGGGACGACAGCTTCTTCCTGCTCGGCGGGCACTCTCTGCTGGCGACACAGCTGGTGGGCCGGATTCGCCGCGCCTTCGGTGTGGAGCTCCCGATCCGCTCCCTGTTCGAGGCGCCGACCCCGGCGGGGCTCGTCCGGCAGTTGGCCACCGCCTCGGTCGCCAGGCCGCCGGTACGAGCGGTACGGCCGCGTCCCGACCGGCTGCCGCTGTCCTTCGGGCAGCAGCGGCTGTGGGTCCTCCACGAGGTGGACGGGGAATCGGACGCGTATCACCTGCCGGTCGCCCTGCGTCTGTCGGGCCCTTTGGACGCGGACGCACTCGCCCTGGCGCTGTCCGACCTCACGGAGCGTCATGAGACTCTCCGTACGGTGTTCGCCGAGGACGAGGACGGCGCTCATCAGCGCGTCCTGTCGCCGGAATCCGCCCGCCCGCCGCTCGTGGTGATGCCCGCGTCGGGAACCGTGACGCCGGAGCCCGACCGTGCCCCGTTCGACCTGGGCCGGGATCTGCCGCTGCGTGCCCAGTTGTTCCCGGCCGCGTCCCATGAGCACATGCTCGTACTGACGCTGCATCACATAGCGGTGGACGGGTGGTCGTTGGGACCGTTGATGCGCGACCTGTCGGTTGCCTACGACGCCCGCTCCGCCGGCACACCGCCGGACTGGAAGCCGCTGACCGTCCAGTACGCCGACTACGCCTTGTGGCAGCGAGCCCTGCTCGGAGATCCCCGTCGGGCGGACAGTGTCGCCGGGCGCCAGCTCGCGCACTGGTCGACGGTCCTCGACGGGCTGCCGCAGGAGCTGACGTTCCCCCTGGACCGGCCGCGGCCGACCCACGGTTCGGGCCGCGGCGGGAAGGTGCCGGTCGCGATCGACGCGGCGGCGCACCGCGCCCTGGTGGGATTGGCGGCCGAGTGCGGTGCCAGCGGGTTCATGGTGCTGCACGCCGCGCTGGCCGCCCTGATGTCCCGGCTGGGCGCGGGTGAGGACATCGCGATCGGGACACCGGTGGCGGGCCGCGCCGACGAGAGCCTCGCCGATGTGGTGGGCTTCTTCGTCAACACCCTGGTGCTGAGGACCGATACGTCGCAGTCCCCCACCTTCCGCGAGCTGGTCGCGCGGGTCCGGCACGCCGACCTGGCGGCCTACGCCCACCAGGACCTGCCCTTCGAGCGCATCGTGGAGGAGATGACGCCGGAGCGTTCCCTCTCCCGGCACCCTCTCTTCCAGGTCATGCTCAGCCTGAACAACACGCCTCCGCCCTCTCTTTCCCTCGACGGGCTCACCGTCCGCCACGAGATGGCGATCGGCGGCGCCGGGGCCAAGTTCGACCTCACCTGGGACCTGACGGAGCGGCACGACAGTGACGGGGTGCCAGCCGGCATCGAGGGCGAACTGGAGTTCAGCCAGGACCTCTTCGACCGTGACACGGCCGTCCGCTTCGCCGAGCACTTCTCCCGGCTGGTCGGTGCCGTGCTCGCCGCTCCCGACCGTCCCGCGGCCGACGTCGAGTTCCTGACCCCGACGCAGCGAGCCGCTGCCCTGGGTGCTCTGCCGTCGGCCTCCCCGGCACCCACGAGTTCTTCCTCGACCCACTTCCATCCCGCTCCCGGAGTAGAGGGCTCCGTGGACGAGGACATCACCGTCGTCGACATGTTCACCACCTGTGCCACCCTGCAGCCGAACCGCACGGCCGTGGTCGCCGAGGACGGCCGGCTGACCTTCGGCGAGTTGCTGGAGCGCAGCAAGCAACTCGCCCGCGTCCTCGGGGATTTCGGCATCTCCGCCGGGGACCGCGTGGCGGTCGCGCTGCCTCGTGACACCTCCCACATCGTGGCGCTCATGGGTGTGCTGCGTTCCGGAGCGGCGTACGTACCGCTGGATCTCTCGCACCCCCTCGCCCGCAACCAACTGATCCTCGACTCGGCGGCTCCGCGACTGCTGCTGACCACGACGGCCGCCGACAGCGGCCTGCCCGGCACGACGGAGCGTCTCTTCCTCGACGATCCTCGGATCTGGCTCCCCGCCCACGGCACTCCCGCCGCGGCCGGGCCGCGGCCGCACGACGTCGCCTATGTGCTCCACACATCGGGATCCACCGGCCTGCCCAAGGGCGTGGCCGTGGAGCACCGCGCGCTGCTGAACCTGTTCACCGGACATCGCGAGCGGTTGATGGGTCCGGCGGAGGCGGAGAACAACGGCCTGCCGCTGCGTGTCGCGCTCACCGCGGCCATGACCTTCGACGCGTCCTGGGACCCGCTGCTCTGGATGATCGCCGGGCACGAGCTCCATCTGGTGGACGACGCCACGCGCCGCGATGCCGAGGCGCTGACCACGCTGATCCACGACAGCTCCGTCGACGTCGTCGAGACCACTCCATCCTTCCTCGAACAGCTCAGGGCCTGTGGGCTGTTCGCTCCCGGCCGCCCCCGTCCGCGCGTACTGGCCCTCGGCGGTGAACCTCTCAACGAGGCGCTGTGGCGGGAGTTGGGCACTCTGCACGACGTCGCCGTCTGGAACCTCTACGGGCCGACGGAGACCACGGTGGACAGTGTGATGGGGCGCGTCACCTACGGCACCCGCCCGCATCTGGGGAGTGCCGTCGCGGGGATGTGGGCCCGCGTCCTCGACGCACGGCTGCTTCCCGTCGCCCCCGGCGCGACCGGCGAGCTCTACCTCAGTGGCGCGGGCCTCGCCCGCGGGTACGAGAACCGCTTCTCCGAAACGGCGGGCCGTTTCCTCCCCGACCCCTACGGGCCGACAGGAACGCGCATGTACCGCACCGGTGACCTCGTGCGGCGTCGGCAAGGGCTCCTCGAATACGTCGGTCGCGCCGACGGCCAGGTCAAGGTGCGGGGTTTTCGTGTCGAGACCGGGGAGGTCGAAACGGTGCTCGGCGGCCACCCGGAGGTGGCGCAGTCAGCGGTCGCCGTACGGCCCGACCGGCACGGCGACGGACGTCTGACCTGCTGGGTCGTCGCCTGTGACGGGCAGAAGCTCTCCTCCCGGACTCTGCGCGCCTTCATGGCCGACCGGCTCCCGGCCCACATGGTGCCCACCAGCATCGTCCCCGTGGCCGCGCTGCCGCTGACCGCGCACGGAAAGGTCGACTTCAACGCCCTGCCGCTCGAAGCGCTGCCCGCGCAGGGAGACGAACTGGCCGGCACGGGCCCGGGGGCGGAGGGCGGCGCCGGCGATCCGCCGCGTTCCGCGCAGGAGGAGATCCTGTGCGCCCTGTTCGCCGAAAGCCTTGAGCAGCCGCGCGTCGGCCGCGACGACGACTTCTTCGAACTCGGCGGCCACTCGCTCCTCGCGACCCGCGTCATCAGCCGGATCCGTTCGGCCTTCGGCGTCGAGCTTCCGGTACGGGCCCTCT
Organism: Streptomyces sp. NPDC127119; assembly: GCF_042677425.1. Lineage (NCBI taxonomy): Bacteria > Bacillati > Actinomycetota > Actinomycetes > Kitasatosporales > Streptomycetaceae > Streptomyces > Streptomyces sp. NPDC127119. The sequence continues at coordinate 53,765 of NZ_JBHXTO010000024.1, forward strand.
TCGAATCCACCACCCCGGCGGCACTGGCCGAGCGTCTGGACCTGGCCGGTACCGCACGACCGGTCCTGCGCCGCACCCACAGGCCCGCCCGTCCTCCGCTGTCACCGGCACAGCAACGGCTGTGGTTCCTGCACGAGATGGACCCCGACGCCTCCGCGTACCACATATGCGTCGCCGTACGGCTGCGGGGCACCGTGGACCGCCCCGCCCTGCACCGCGCCCTCGCGGACGTGGTGGCCCGGCACGAGAGCCTGCGCACGCTCATCGACTCCGACGGGGACGAGCCCCACCAGGCCGTCCTCGCCCCCGGTGACGCGCGCCCCGACATGACGGTCACCGACCTGCCCGAGGCGGACCTTCCCCAGGCCCTGCGGGACGCGGCACGCAGGCCCTTCGACCTGGCGCGCGAGATCCCGCTGCGCGCGGACCTGTTCCAGGCCGCCGAGGACCGGCACACGCTGCTGATCACCGTGCACCACATCGCCGCCGACGGCTGGTCGATGGGTCCGCTGGCCCAGGACCTGGCCGGCGCCTACGCGGCGCGGTCGGCGGGACGCGCGCCCGACTGGGCCCCTCTCCCGGTCCAATACACGGACTACACCCTCTGGCAGCGCGACCTGCTGGGCAGTTCCGACGATCCGGAATCCCTGGCGACCGAGCAACTCGCCTACTGGAAGGCCGAGATGGCGGGGGCGCCCGAGGAGACCGCGTTGCCCGTCGACCGGTCCCGGCCGGCCGTGTCCACCGGGCGGGGCGCCACCGTGGCCTTCCAGTTGCCGGCCGCCACGACCGCGGCGCTGTCCCGGCTGGCCAGGGAATCGTCCACCAGCACCTTCATGGTGCTGCACGCCGCACTCACCGCTCTTCTGCATCGCGTCGGCGCCGGGGACGACATCACCATCGGTACGCCGGTCGCCGGCCGCACGGACGACGCCCTCGACCCCGTCGTCGGATTCTTCGTCAACACGCTCGCGCTGCGCGCCGACGCCGCCGGCGATCCGACCTTCGGTGAACTGCTCGCCCGGGTGCGCGACACCGACCTCGCCGCCTACGCCCATCAGGAACTTCCCTTCGAGCGCCTGGTGGAGGAACTGCGGCCCGGCCGATCCCTCAGCCGTCATCCCCTGTTCCAGGTGATGCTCACCCTCAACAACACCCGTCAGCCCCGGCTCGATCTCCCCGGACTCCAGGCCGAGATCGAAGGAGTCGACACCGCGGGTGCCAAGTTCGACCTCTCCTTCAGTTTCACCCAGCGTCAGGGTGCCGCCCCGGGCAACGACGTCATCGACGCCACCCTGGAGTTCAGCCAGGACCTCTTCGACACCGTCACCGCGCAGCGGATGACGGACTGGTTCCGCCGGCTGACGGCACAGGCCGTGACCACGCCCACCACCCGGTTGTCCGACCTCGAACTGATCGGCACGGAGGAACGGTCACACCTGCTCGCCCTCGGCCGCTCGGGTACCGCCGCGAGCGGCGCCGCGACCGTCCTCGACCGTTTCGCCGAAACCGTCTCCCACTCCCGCAGCGGCGACATCGCACTCACCGCGCCCGACGGCCGGGTGTCGTTCACGGAACTCGACACCCGCTCCGACCGTATCGCCGCACTGCTCAGGGCGTCCGGGGTGGGCCCCGGCGACCCCGTGGCCGTCCTGCTGCCCCGCTCCGTCGACTCCGTGGCGACGCTGCTCGGGGTGTTCAAGGCCGGCGCGATCTGCGCTCCCCTGGACGCCGGACTCCCGTCGGGTCGTATCGAGGCCGTGCTGGACGACATCCGCCCCGCCCTGGTCGTCACCGCCGACGCCACCCGGCAGCTGATCCCCGGGACGTGGCCGCGCCTGATCCTCGACCACCCGGAGACCGCCCAGCTCCTCCGGTCACCCGCCCCCTGCGCTCCGACGACACCACCCGTGCCGGGCGCCGCCGCCTACCTGATCCACACCTCGGGTTCGACCGGCAGGCCCAAGGGCGTACGCGTCGGACACGCCTCGCTCGCCCGGCTCCTGGACCACCATCGCAGGCACACCTTCGCCGCGGCCGTACGAGCCGGCGGACGCAAGCGGCTGAGGGTGGCCCTCAGCGCCTCCCTGTCCTTCGACGCGTCCCTCGATCCGCTGCTCTGGATGATCGACGGGCATCACCTGCATCTGCTCGACGACCTCACCCGGCGCGACAGCGAAGCGTTCGTCGACGCGGTGCGCGCCCAGCGCCTGGACGTCCTGGAATCGACCCCGACCCACGTCCGCCAGCTCCTGGACGCGGGACTGCTCGCCCCGGGCGGCTCCCACCGGCCGGCCGTCGTGATCCTGGGTGGTGAAGCCGTCCCGGCCACGCTGTGGACCACGCTGCGTGCGGTCCCTGACGTCCAGAGCTGGAACTTCTACGGCCCCACGGAAGCCACCGTGGACACCCTGATCGCAGCCGTGCACGACACCGACCGTCCCGTGCTCGGTTCCCCGGTCACCGGCACCCGCGTGGCCCTGCTCGACACACGGCTCCGCCCGGTACCTGTGGGCGTCACAGGTGACCTGTACCTGTCCGGCGAGAGTCTGGCCCACGGCTACCACAACAGGTCGGCGGAGACCGCGACCAGCTTCGTACCGGACCCGTACGGACCTGCAGGATCGCGTATGTACCGCACCGGCGACCGCGCGCTGCGCACCTCCGACGGCTCACTGGAATTCGCCGGCCGCTCCGACGGCCAGACGAAGATCCGGGGCTTCCGGGTGGAACCCGACGAAGTCACCGCCGTTCTCGAGACACACCCCGACGTCCGCCGGGCCGCCGTACTGCCCCATCAGAGCGGCCCCGCCGGCACCCAACTCGCCGCGTACGTCGTCCTCCGCGACCATCCGGACCAGGCAGGAAACGCCGCCGAACGACTCGCGGTCGTACGCGAGCACGCCGCCCGGCAGCTGCCCGCCTACATGGTTCCCTCCGGATGGCTGTCCCTGGATCAACTGCCCCTGACAGCGAGCGGAAAGCTCGACCGGAAGTCCCTGCCGGATCCGGCGCCCCTGAACCGGACCGACGCCGCGGGGCGCAGCCCGCGCAACCCCCGCGAAGACGTGCTGTGCACGCTGTTCGCCGAAGTCCTGGGCGTCGACCAGGTCCTCATCGACGACGACTTCTTCGACCTGGGCGGCCACTCCCTCCTCGCGACCCGGCTCATCGGGCGCATCCGCGCCACGCTCGGCATCGAGATCAGCATCCGAAGCCTCTTCGAGGCACCCACCGTGGCACTCCTCGCGGAACGCCTCCTCGACCCGGCCCAGGACAACCCGCTGGCGACCCTCCTGCCGCTGCGCACCACCGGCAGCCGCCCGCCGCTCTTCTGCGTCCACCCCGCGGGCGGTCTCGCCTGGTCCTACGGCGGGCTGCTGCCCCATCTCGATCCCGACCAGCCGTTGTACGGACTGCAGACCCCGAACCTCGACGGCAACGCCCCGTTCCCCGACAGCATCGAGGCCATGGCGGCCGTCTACGTCGACGAACTGCGCACCGTCCAACCCCAGGGCCCCTACCATCTGTTCGGCTGGTCCTTCGGCGGCAACGTCGTCCAGGAGGTCGCCGTCCAGCTCCAGGAGGCCGGCGAACAGGTCGCCCTGCTGACCATCCTGGACGCGTTCCCGCTCGCGCCGCTCGACGACCTCGACAACGCCGGCCGGGACACGGTCTTCCGTGCCCTGCTGTCCAACATGGGAGTCGGCGCGGACCGCCTCGACTCCGAAGGCCCCGTACAGGCCTCCTCGGTCCGCGAGGAGTTCCGGCGCGTCGGCAGCCCGCTCGGCTCGCTGGAACCGGCCGTCATCGACGCGATGGTCGACAACTTCGCCGGCCAGTCCCGGCTCATGAGGAAGTACACACCACGTACCTTCCACGGCCCGGCCCTGTTCTTCACAGCCGTCGAAGGACGCCCCGCCGACGCCTTCGGACTGGACCTGTGGGCGCCCTACATCGACGGACACATCGAGAACCACGACGTGCCGTGCGCACACGCCCGGATGATGCAGCCCGCAGCCCGGGAGCAGATCGGAACGACCCTGGCCGCAGCCCTGCGCGCCGGGCACCTGCCCACCCAAGGAGACCCCTCGTGACCAACCCCTTCGACGACCCCCGGACCCAGCACCGCGTTGTCGTCAACGACGAGGGCCAGCACGCTCTGTGGCCGTCCTTCGCCGAAGTGCCCGCCGGCTGGGAGGCCGTCTTCGGACCCGCCGAGCAGACCTCCTGCCTGGAGTACGTCGAACTGCACTGGACCGACCTGACCCCCAGGAGTGCCCGCGTCGCCGTGGCCTGACACCCCGTCCAGTCCCACCACGACGAAAGGCAGCGATGACTCAGCGGCAGAACGAGCCCGCGATACGCGCCGAAGGCCTCACCAAGAGCTTCGGGGACAAGCAGGCTCTCACCGGCGTGGACCTGGAAGCGGCCCCCGGCACCGTGCTGGGGGTGCTCGGCCCCAACGGGGCGGGCAAGACCACGACCGTGCGGGTGCTGTCCACGCTGCTGCGGGCCGACAGCGGCCAGGCATGGGTGGCCGGACACGACGTGCACGAGGAACCGGAGAACGTCCGCCGCCATCTCGGGCTGTCGGGCCAGTACGCCGCCGTCGACGAGAAGCTCACCGGGCGCGAGAACCTCTACCTCGTGGCCCGGCTGTACGGGATGGGACGGCACGCGGCACGCCGCCGGGCGGCCCAACTGCTCGACAGCTTCAACCTCCAGGAGGCCGCGGACCGGCGCAGTGGAACCTACTCGGGCGGTATGCGCCGCCGCCTCGACCTCGCGGGCGCACTTGTCGCCCGCCCGGCCGTCGTGGTGCTCGACGAGCCCACCACGGGCCTCGACCCGCGCGGGCGCGCCGACACCTGGGCCTCCATCCAGGAACTCGTGGCGGCCGGCACCACCGTGCTGCTGACCACGCAATACCTCGAAGAGGCCGACCAGTTGGCCGACACCATCGCCGTCATCGAAAGCGGCCGGGTCATCGCCCGCGGCACCGCGGCCCAGCTCAAGGCCCGAGTGGGCGGCGAGCGCCTCTCCCTGACCGTGCCCGAACCACACCTTCGGACCCCGGCCGCCGAGATACTGGGCGCCCTGGGACCTCACGTCCCCGTCTTCGACGCCCGTACGGGCCGGTTCACCGTCACGACCGACCATGGTGCCGAGAGCCTCGAATACGCCCTCGGCTGCCTGCGGACGGCCTCCATCGCGGTGCGGGACGTCGGACTTGCGCCGCCCACACTCGACGACGTCTTCCTGGCCCTGACCGGTCGACCGCAGACCGCCGCGGAAGGCGCCGCCGTCCAGCCGATGGAAGGAGTCCGGTGAACGCCGTCGGCCGCCTGACCCGCGACTCGTCGATCGTGGCGTGGCGCAACCTGCTCAATCTGCGCCGCACCCCGGGTTCGGTGATCGCCGCGCTGGTGCAGCCCGTCATGTTCGTCCTGCTGCTGGCGTACGTCTTCGGAGGCAGCCTCGGCGGAGCCGACTACCGGACGTTCCTGATGGGGGGCATCTTCGCCCAAGCCGTCACGTTCAACGCCGCGTTCACCGCCCTGGGCCTCGCGAACGACATGGACAAGGGCATCGTGGACCGCTTCCGCTCCCTGCCCATGCCTCGTATGGCGGTGCTCCTGGGCAGAACCCTGTCGGACCTGATCATGAGCAGCGTGACGCTGATCGTCACCTCGCTGTGCGGCCTGCTGGTCGGCTGGCGCATTCACGCCTCGGTCACCGACGCGCTCGTCGGCTATCTCCTCATCCTGCTCTTCGCCTTCGCCATGTCCTGGGTAGGGGCAGCGATCGGGCTCCTTGCCCGCAGCGTCGAAGTGGCCCAGAGCGCCGGCCTCATCTGGCTCTTCCCGGTCACCTTCGTGTCGTCGGCGTTCGTCTCCACACACACCATGCCCGGACCACTGCGCACCGTGGCGGAATGGAACCCCGTCTCAGCGACGGCGACAGCCGTGCGTCAACTTTTCGGAAACCCGCCCCCCGGCGGCATCCCGGTCAGTACCGTCTGGCCCGTGGCCCACGCGCTGCCTTACGCTCTCGGTTGTGCCTGCCTCATCACAGCGGCCTTCATGCTGGTATCCCTGACCAGGTTCCGCAGGATAACTCTGGGCTGAGACACGGTGCCGGAGCCCGGGGCAGCAGATCCTGCCTCTTAGGGCAGCACATCATGCCTCGGTGCTTGCTGACTTGGCACCGGCGCTGCGTCTAGCGTCCGATGGTGAGCCTTTGGACTTCTCTGGAACCCGCCTCCGCGACCGTGGACCCGGGTGGCAGTACGACGGTGCGGCTGCGTCTGCGCAACACCGGTGATGTGGTGGACGAGTACCGCTTCGAGGCGGTCGGTGCACTGGCACCATGGACGAGAGTGGAGCCGCAGACGCTGCGGCTGTATCCGGGAACGACGGGCTCGGTGGACCTGACCTTCGCGCCACCGCGGACGCCGGACGCGACAGCGGGTCCCAACCCGTACGCGGTACGCATCACGCCGACCGAGCACCCGGAAGCGGTGACGGTCCCCGAGGGGAACCTCACCATCACTCCGTTCACGGAGGTGCGGGCCGAGCTGGTGCCGCCGACGGTGAAGGGCCGTTTCCGGGGCCGTCCGAAGCTGGCGGTGGACAACCTGGGCAACACGAAGCTGACGGCGTCGGTCAATGGCAGCGACAACGGCGATCAGCTGTCGTACGACATCCATCCGTCGAACGTGCAGATCGAGCCGGGCCGCGCGGCCTTCGTGAAGACGACGCTGAAGCCGCGCCAGATCATCTGGTTCGGATCCAAGGAGGACCGGCCCTACACCCTGGCCGTGCAACGGTCCGGTGTGGACCCGCTGGACGTGCAGGGCACGTACGTCCAGAAAGGGTTCCTGCCGCGCTGGCTCGCCACCTTCCTCGGCATCTTCATGGCGCTCGCGATCACGCTCGTGATGCTGTGGATCGCCTACAGGCCCCAAGTACGCAGCTCCGCCACGGAGAAGCTCCAGGACGTCGGCGTCAGCACCCTGGCACCCTCCCCGTCACCGACACCCGAGGCGCCGAAGGCACCGTCCGCCGACGCGGAGCCCGGCGAGCCCGCTCCGCAGGAGTCCGGCGGCCAGGAAGGAGGAGGGTCCGCCCCGTCGGCGGAACCGACGAAGAAGCAGGAAGCGCCCGAGAGCGTGGTGCCCGCGACCAACGTCCTCCTGCGGAACACCGCCACCAAGAGGTGCGCCGACATCCCGGGCAAGGGGAAGGGCAAGAAGGACGGCCGGGTCCAGCAGTACACGTGCGACGAGAGTCCCGACGACAACCAACTCTGGGACCTTGAGGTGCGTTACCCGAAGCTCGGCCCCGGCGGCTCCGCCCTTTTCCAGATCCGCAACGTCAAGGACCAGCTCTGCATGGACCTGCCGGGCTCCGGAGCCCAGTCCATCCATGCGGCGCTCTCCGAATCGGACTGCGTCGGCACTGTCGCCGACAACCAGCTGTGGTGGGTCGACAAGCAGAAGAGCGGCGCGTACTGGATCCGCAACTACGCCAGCAACAACAAGTGCCTTGAGGTGGCCGGTAACGAATCCAGCGCCGACGAGACACGCCTCCTGCTCTTCCACTGCACCACCACCGACGACCAGGAATGGCAGATCATCCACCCCTCGAAGAGTTGAGACACGGCGTCGGAGGCGGTCCCACTCAGCTCCTGCGTTCGAACGCCCGGTGGTACAGGCCGCGGAGGGAGGGGTCGGTCCAGAAGGCGATGTCGCAGAAGCCGAGGGAGCCGTTGCGGGCGACGATGAATCCGTGGTCACCCTTGTGGAAGGTGATGCCGTCCTCCCAGTGTCCGATGTTCGTGACCCGCACGGTGGAAGCGTCTCCGTCGGTGTACCAGTGGTCGACCTTGAAGGTGACCTGATCGCCACTGACGGAGGCCACCGTGCCTTCGAAGGCCACCGTATGTTCTGTCGCCCGGTCGCGGAGACTGTCGACGGTGGGGCCTGCGCACCTGGCTCCGCCGCTCTCCCCCGCGGCCTTGAGGACAAGCGCGGACGGGGCGTCGTCGGGGGTGTCGTCGGAGGAGTCCATCGTGCCCCAGGCGATGCCTCCGGCCACCGTGAGCACCACCGCTGCCACGAGGGCCAGACGGCGGCGAGGCCGACGGGGGGACGACGGTACGGTTCGCACTTCGGTGTCGACGGTCATGGTGGCCTCCATCAGCCGGTGGGGATCGGGGGGAGGAGCCACCGAGGCCGATGTCCTGGGCCCCCGGCCACGCGGCAGGGGCCTGTGCTGTCCGGGCCAGCCGTTCCACCAGCCGCAGCCGACGCCCTTCCGCCCGGCGCGCGTTGGCCAGACAGCCACGGGCAACCCCGTAACACCACGGCAGTACGTCCGCGGGCTCGGCCGCACGTCCTGTGTCGAGCCCCGGCACATCATCCAGCCTGCGCCACAGCACAAGCATCGTCTCCGCGAGGACGTCGTCGACCGCACCGGGATCCGCTCTCCGACGCAGATACCGGTGCAGCGGCTCGGCGACCACGCCCACCAGCACCTCGAATCGGGCTTCCCGCTCCCGCGAGCGCCCACGCTCCAGCATGAACTCCATACCTCCGCCTGTCCGGCACCATCCACTTTCTTTCACCGCCGACGGAACACCTGCCTCGCGCGGTTGGAGGACGATGCCGGGTGCCGGCGAAAGGAGTGGTCCGTCTTCATGCACCGGATTCTGAAGGCACTTTCACTGTGCGTGAGTTCAAGAGAACCGGCCCGGGCCACTCGGATACTGGATGATGATGGAGGGCGCCAGGTCGACGACGGGCAGTTGCTGCGCCTGGGCCATGGTCCGCAGCCAGACGAGTCTGCCGGCGCTCACTGACGGGTCCCTCCGCTGACGCACCGGCCTACGGCGTCGCGCACCGAACCTGCAGCATTGCACAACGGACCTGCGGTTCCGGAACCCCTATCAGGATGGCGGGGTGTCGCTGGGGTCGAGGTGGAGTCGGCGGGCGAGTACGTCGCGGGCGACGTCGAGGAGGGGGCGGCCGTGGCTGAAGGCGTGGCCGCGAAGGCGGATCAGTGCGATGTCGCCGTCGATGTCGAGTTGGGCGGCGAGCATGCCGGTGGCCTGGTGGACTTCGGCGAAGTGCAGGCCGGGTTCGTCCAGCAGGTCGATATGGGCCAGCTCGGGGTGGGTGACGGTGGTGATGACGATCTGGGCGAGGGTGTCGACGAGGCCGAAGGCGCTGGTGAGCTGGTCGGTGTCCATGGGGCCGGGGCGGGTGCGGTGGCCGGTGAGCACGCCGAGTGCGTCCATCCCGATGCGCAGAGGGAAGGAGAACACGGCATGCACATCGAGTGCTTCGATGGCGGCGGGCAGCCCCGGCCAGCGGTCGGCGGTGAGTTCCCCGACGTCGGGGAGCAGGAGCAGGGTTCCGTGGTGGGCGGCGTCCAGGCTGGGTCCCTGGCCCTGGATCTGTTGCAGGTCCTCCAGTGCGACGGTGCGTTCGCCGTGGGACTGTACGAGTTCGGCCGGCCGGTCGATGGGCGACAGGAGCAGGCCCAGTCCGTCCAGGCCCAGCATGTCGGTGCAGTCGGCCAGCGGCAGGGGTGCCATGCCGGGTCCGACGTGGGTACTCAGGGCACTCAGGTAGGCCCTCATCACCGGGTGGGTCACCGCTGCGGCCTCCTTACGAGCATGATGCAGGCCTCTTGGGAATCAGTCCTCCGATCACATCCCAGAGGTTCGCGGAACCGCCGCTTCATCGGTCGCGCCGGTCGAAGAGGGCCGGGTCAGCCGTGCCCTGCATCACTTGGCGGGCGAGATCGGTGAGCCGCATACGGCGGCTGCGCGCATGGCGGCGCAGGTGGGCGAAGGCCTGTTCGACTTCAGTGCCGAGGCGCTGCGCGAGATAGCCCTTGGCCTGCTCGACGACGACGCGGCTGTCCAAGGCGCTCTGTAATTGTGCGCTCACCGTCATCCGTTCGCTCACCGCCCGCTGCTGCAGGACCCCGATGGTGGCCGTGTCGGCCAGTGCCTGTCCCAGGCGCAGATGGGAGGCGTTCAGTGGACCGGGCTGCTCTCGGAAGAGGTCCAGGGATCCGATCACCTGGTCGTGCAGGCGCAAGGGGCAGGCCGCCACCGAGGTGAAGCCGGCTTCGACGGCCCGTGGCGCGAACCGCGGCCAGCGTCCCCTGGCCTCCGCCGTGACCAGGGAGACGTCGGGGACCTGCTTCTTGCTGCGGAAGCAGTCCCAGCAGGGGCCCTCGCCCTCTTCGACGCCGACTGTCTCCAGACGGCGCGTGCGCTCGTCGGTGGCCGCCACATCCACCAGCCGGCCGCCAGGGGTGGCGAGTTGGACTCCCGCCGCCGTCACGTCCAGCAGCTGTACGCAATGCTCGGCGAGCGTGTAGAGGAAGCCGATGACGTCGAAATCCTGTACGAGGATGTCGGCGAGGTCGACGAAGACCGCCTCCAACTGCTCCTCACGCGGCAGCTCGATCATGTCCCACCCGTCTTCAAGAATGGTCCGAAAACCTTCCCACAGGCTGCGAACTCCTGCCACCGACACGCGCCTTGTCGAGCACAGCCCCCGGTCAGGGTCCGCGGCACGTACACGCACGAGCGGGCCGCCCGCCAGCACGGCACCTCGCTGCCCGCCCCGGTCGCGCCGGACATCAGGTGGCCCGTCGCGTCCGGTGGCCGCGGGTTCAGGACAGAGCCGAGCCTGATCGACGTACTCCGGCCTGATCACCGAACTCGGGCTGCGGTACGAAGCGGCCTCTCCCGGCTCACTCACGAAGTGCGGTGTGCGTTGTTGCGGTACAGAAAACACCTGAATCGATCCCCGCCGGAGGGCCCATCGGGCTGTCCGACCGTCCTCCTTCGTGGCGGCTGTTCGCGGTAGCGTGAAGGGGAGTTCCAAGGATGTCTACAGCACTGTGCGCATGCGTCTGATGCCGGTGCGCGACGATCATGTGCGAAGGGGGCGGCGGTCGTGTCGTCAGCGGACATGTTCTCCGGCCCTGAGTGGTCGGCTGTTCTTCGCACTGCCCTGCGGCCCGCGGATTCCACACGTGGGTGGGGCGCGGGAATCAGACGTGGTGCGCCCTCAGGGAAAGGGGGCGTTGTGGCTGTCATGCCTGAACTGCCGCGTGAGGAGCGGCTCGCTGTCGCGTTCGTCGAACTCTCCGACACCCTGGTGCGGGATTTCGATGTGATCAGTTTCCTGTACACGCTCACCGAGCACTGTGTGGACCTGTTGGACGTGGCGGCGGCCGGGGTGCTGCTGGGGATGCCGCAGGGCCAGGTCGTGGAGGCCGCCGCCTCCGACGACCGTACCCGCGCCCTGGAACTGTCCGGCGTCGAATGGGACGAGGGCCCCTGCCGGGACTGCTACCACGACCGGGCGCCGATCTCCGATGTCCGGCTGGACACCGAGGCCGCCGACCGGCGCTGGCCGCGCTTCGCGCCGCGCGCCCGGCAGTTGGGCTTCACCTGGGTGGTCGCCGCCCCGCTGCGCTGGCAGGAACAGGTGATCGGCGCACTCAACCTGTTCCGTGACCGGCGCGGTCCGCTGGACGGCAGGCAACTGCTCCTCGCGCAGGCGCTGGCGGACACGGCCACCATCGCGATCCTCCAGCAACGGGTCGTCCACGAACAGGCGACCGTGATCACGCAGCTCCAGCACGCCCTGAACTCCAGGGTCGTCATCGAGCAGGCCAAGGGCTACCTCGCCCAGCGCCATGGCACCGGCGTGGACGTGGCGTTCACCAAGATGCGGGCCCATGCCCGCCGCAACAAGGCCAAGCTCACCGACGTGGCCCGCCAGGTCCTGGACGGTACCGCCGCGCCCACCCTGCTGGACCCCGAGCCCTGAAACACCGCCCGGCCCCGCCCGCAGGGAGAACGGGGTGTCGTGATGTCAGTAACGGATCCGGCCGTCACCTCACTGCTGCGCGCCCTGGACGCGCACCGCGGCCCCGGCCTGCCAGCGCTCCCTCTGGAGGACCTCAGCCGGTCAGTGGGCCTGGACGGGATGGCCTTCCTGCTGGTGCCCGCCGACGGGCCCGGCCACCTGGTCCAGTCCTTCGGTGAACGTACCGTCGCCCTGGAGGACCTGCAGCTCACCCAGGGACAGGGCCCCGGTCCGGACACGGCCCGGCACGGTTCCGCGGTCCTCGTTCCCGACCTGGCCGCCCTCGATCCGGCCCGCTGGCCCGGCCTGCCGGCCCCCGCACTGGAACTCGGTGTGTACGCCGTATTCGCGTTTCCGCTGGGAATCGGCCTCATCACCGCCGGTGTCCTCACCGGCCACCGCACCACCCCCGGCCCGATGACCAACACCCGCCTCACCACCACCCTGGTGTGGGCCGACCACCTCACCCACCACCTCATCGCCCAGGCCGCCGGCCCCGGAGGCCCCCACCGGCTCCTGGACACCACCCAGTTGCATTTCGCCGAGGTCTACCAAGCCACCGGCATGCTCGCCGCCCGCCACGACATCGACTTCATCCAGGCCCTGGCCCGCCTGCGCAGCCACGCCTTCCATACGGAACAGCCCCTCCTCGACGTGGCCCGCCAGATCCTCACCCGCCGATTGCGCCTCAACACCGACAACACCCCCAGTACCTGACCCCACCCCCAACACCACCGAGGCGCACACGCTGCCTGGACCACAAAACGGTCCGCCCACGAGCGAACCCGCGCCCCTCTCCCCGGGACGATCCAGTCCTCGGCGCTATCGTTCCCCCGTTCACGATCTTCAGGAAGGGGTGGCTCGATGGGTGCCAGCGGATGGGACTACGTCACCAGGTACGACGGCGATACCGAGGCGGCCTTGGCGACACTGCAGGCCCGGGTGTTCCAGGAGGAGTACGGCAGTGCACCACTTCCGCACGGACCGCCCCTCGGTCGAGCAGTACGAGGAACTCGCTGCTGCTGCCCGTGAGGCGGCGAACCATGAGGAGCACGAGCGAAGCCTGCTCGGCGAGTGCCGGATGCGGTGGACCGGTTACTACGTCGTCCTCCACTCCGACGGCAGGCCGACTCACCTGGGAATCTTCGGATCCTCGGGAGACTAGGACTCACGCGGCGGAGCAGGCGACTGACCCTTGCTTCTGATCGTTCCTATGGACATGGGGCGAGGCGACGTGACGGTTGTCGTGGCCGCGGCCGTCGCGCCCGCCCAAGTTCCTTCGGCAAGACCGGCTTACGAGCCGACCACCAGCTGCGTCAAGGATGAGATGACGCCCAGGTTCGCGTGTGCCAGGGCGTCCGCTTCGGTCGGGCCTCCGCTGTAACCGACCACCCGCATCGCCGCGGCGAGCGCCGCGTCCACGCCCGCCGGGCTGTCCTCGATGACGAGGGATCGTTCCGGCGCGTACCCCATCGTGCGGGCCGCGTGCAGGAACAGGTCGGGGGCGGGCTTGCCGAAGGACACGTCGTCGGCGCTGAACACGCGTCCGGTGAACCGGTCCTGGAGCGCGGTGACCGACAGCGAGTGCGCGATGCGCTCGTGGCTGCCGCTCGACGCGACACAGTAGGGAAGACCTCGGGCGTCGAGGTGATCCAGCAACTCCCCCACGCCCGGCATCGTCTGTGGGCGCGCGGCGAACGCGTCGCGGAACCTCGTGCGGTACTCCGTCAGCCACTCCGGGCCGATGGGGGCCGTGGCGTGGGCGCGTAGTTGTTCGTACAGGTAGCTCTCGGGGCGGCCCAGGAACCGGCGGCGTACCTCTTCCGGGCTCAGCGGCCAGCCGGACTCCGTGGCCATGGCCGCCACGACTTCGGGTCCGATGCGTTCGGTGTCCACCAGGACGCCGTCGCAGTCGAAGATGACGAGTTGGACGTCCTGCAACGTGATCTGCGCGGGGGTCTTCACAGGGGTGTTCAAGGGTGACCTCGCTTCGTGATGTGGTGCGGTCCGCCGGCCCGCCCGCCGCCGGCACTGGCCGCGGAGGGCGGGGCTGTCGTACGACACGGACGGGCGCTGCGGTGCTGCCGCTCTAGGCGTCGTGGTCCTGGACCAGCAGGGCGGCCAACGCGTCCAGCGCCTCCCCCGCGCCCTCGCCCTCCGCGGCCAGGGTGACCTCGTCGCCGTGGCCGGCCCCCAGTGCCAGTACCGACAACAGGCTGTTCGCGGCGACAGGGGCACCGTCTTCGCGCGCGATGGTCACCGGCATGTTCTGTTCGGCGGCGGCTCGGACGAACGCGGTGGCGGGGCGGGCGTGCAGTCCGCTGCGCGAACCGATGACGACAGTGCGTTCAGACATGGCAGGTCTTCCTCCGTGACAGGGGGTGGTGAAGGGGCAGCGCGAGCGGCCGTACCGGTGCGGGTTCAGCGACAGGCGGCGGCGAGCGACGCGAGTGCCGCCTCGACCACCGCGTCCTCGGTGAGGCCGACCGCCCTCATGGCGTCCTCGGCCGGAGCCGACGTTCCGAAGTCGTCGACGGTCACGGCGCGGCCGTGCTCGCCGAGCAGGCCGTGCCAGCCGAAGGCGGTACCCGCCTCGACGACCACGCGGGCGCGCACCGACGGAGGGAGCACGCTGTTCCGGTACTCGGCGTCCTGCTGGGTGAACCAGTCGAGGCAGGGCACCGAGACGACCCGGGCGGTGATTTCCCGCTCGGCGAGAAGGAGTCGTGCCGCCATGGCCAGCGTGACTTCGCTGCCGCTGGCCAACAGGACGACGTCGGCGACTTCTTGAGGGTCCGTCACGGCATAGGCGCCGCGTGCCACGCCCTCCCGGACCGTCTCGGACGGTGTCGGGAGGACGGGCAGGCCCTGTCGGGCGAGAGCGAGACCCACCGGACCCGGGCAGCTCAGGGCGCTGAGCCAGGCGGCTGCCGTCTCGGTGGCGTCGGCCGGCCGGACCACGGCGAGCCCCGGCATGGCACGCAGGGCGGCGAGGTGCTCGACGGGCTGGTGGGTGGGGCCGTCCGCGCCCAGGGCGACGGAGTCGTGGCTCCAAACGTGCACCACGGGCAGCTTCATCAGGGCCGCGAGACGCAGGGAGGGTCGCTGGTAGTCGCTGAACACCAGGAACGTACCGGCGAAGGGAGTGTCGTAGCCGACCAGGGCGATGCCGTTGAGGGCCGCCGCCATCGCGTGTTCGCGTACGCCCCAGTGGACGTTGCGCCCCAGCGGGCCCTGCCCGTCGCTGTCGTCCGCAGGCAGGAACGAGCCGCCCGACGTGATGGTCGTACGGTTGCTGTCCCCGAGGTCGGCCGATCCGCCCCACAGCCTCGGCAGGGCTTCGGCCAGCGCCTGGATGACCTTGCCCGACGCGTCACGCGGGGCGACGGAGGTCCCGGGCTCGAAGTGCGGCAGTACGGCTGCGGCGGCGGCCGGGTCCAGTGGCCGTACGGCGTGCGCGCGGGCTCGTGCGGCCTCGGGGTGCTCGGCCGTCCAGCGGGCCAGTTCCCGGTCCCAGGCGGCATGCAGCTCGGCGCCCCGCTTCAACGCCCCGCGCGTGTGGTCCAGTACGTCCGCGGGGACAGTGAACTCGCTCTCGACGCCCAGCAGTTCCTTGACCGCGGCGGTTTCGGCGGCACCGAGCGGGGCGCCGTGCGAGGCGGGCGTGTTGACGGCGTTCGGGGCGGGGAAGGCTATCTGCGACTTCAGGGCGATGAAGCTGGGACGGCCGGTCTCCGCACGTGCCGCGCCGAGGGCCAGGTCGAGGGCGTCGGTGTCCACGTCGCCGTCGGCGCCGAGAGCGACCGTCTGCACGAACCAGCCCTGCGCACGGAACCGGGCGGCCGTGTCCTCATGAGTCGTCAGACCGGTGGAGCCCTCGATCTGGATGTCGTTGTCGTCCCAGACGACGACCAGGTTGTCCAGGCGGTGCCGGCCGGCGAGTGCGCCGGCCTCGTAGGAGATGCCCTCCTGGAGGTCGCCGTCGGAGCACAGCACCCACACGGTGCGGCCCGCGGGACCGTCGGGCGAGGTGTCGGCGCCGGCGAGGCGGTTCTCGTCGCGCTTGAGCGCCATCGCCATGCCCACGGCGGTGGCGACGCCCTGGCCGAGCGGCCCGGTGGTCGTCTCGACGCCGGCCGTGTGCCGGTACTCGGGGTGACCGGGCGTCAGCGAGCCGAGTCGGCGGAAGCGGCGCAGATCATCCAGCTCCAGTCCGTATCCGGTCAGGTAGAGCTGCGTGTACTGCAGGATGCTCGCGTGGCCGCAGGACAGCACGAACCGGTCCCGGCCCTCCCAGGCGGGATCCGCCGGGTCGTGCCGGACATGCCGCTGAAACAGCAGGTGTGCCACGGGCGCGAGGGCCAGAGCCGTGCCCGGGTGTCCGGAACCCGCGGCCTCGACCGCGTCCACCGCCAGGGCCCTGGCGGTCGCGACGGCCCGGGTGTCGGCCGCGCCGAACACCCGCCCTCCGGCGTGGGAGTCCTCAAGGGACCGTGTCGACCGTGCTGTTGAGGAAACCACGAAGACTCCTTGCAGAGAGCTTGAGAGTGCATGAGGGCACATGAGGAAGCGGATGAGAGAACGGATGAGAGAGCATGACGTCATGATGACTTCGGGAAACGTAACTCACTCCTCCGTATCGACACCAGAGGGGTCCTGCCGAGCCCGGCGGTGGAGATACACCAGGCCAGCGGCGCGAAGCCGGGCCCACGAAGGGGCATCCAGAGCTTCGTCCACTCGAAGGTTTCGTTTAGGTGTCTACTATTGACGCGTCGAATGTCCTGTAGTCATCATGATGTCTCGATGACACGTAAGCCCGACAAGGAGGTCGTGGATGGCCGGGCACAAGTACGCACAAGTGCGCGACCACCTCTTGCGGCGCGTGCAGAGTCTCCCCGTCGGGGAGCGACTGCCCGCCGAGGGCATCCTGTGCAGCGAGTACGACGTGAGCCGCATCACGCTGCGCCGGGCCGTGGACGAACTGGTCCAGGACGGCTACCTCGTACGGGAACACGGCCGCGGCACCTTCGTGAGCCACCCCCGCTACAACCTCAAGCACCGCGAGCGGTTCGTGAACGAGGTGACCGGCTTCCACACCCAGCTCACCCGGCAGGGGCACACCGTCACCTCGCGGGTGACCGTGCAGCAGAGCGAGCGGGCCGGCACCCGCCTGGCCGCCGCGCTCGGCATCAGCCCCGCCACCTCGGTCGTCCGGCTGGAGCGGCTGCGCAGCGTGAACGGTGTGGTGCACCACCTGGCCGAGTCCTACGTCGAGGAGGACCGCTTCCCCGACGTGCTGACCTCGGACTTCACCGACTCATCCCTGTACGCCCACCTGCGGGCCCGGCACGACGTGCTGCTCGTCCGCAACGAGATCGTCGTCGGACTGCACCGGTGCGACGCGCGGGAAGCCGCACTGCTGGAAGTCGCCGAGGAGACCCCTCTGCTGCTGGCCACCTCGTGCGTCTTCGAGCCCGGCCGAAAACCCGTCATCTACGGCACCTCGAAGTTCCTGCCGGACACGGCGGAACTGTCCTTCGACATCGTGGCCGACTCCGAGTAGTCGACCGCGGTCGCCTTCCCCGCACCCCCTGTGGAGCACGCATGCTCAGTCACCTTCTCCCCGAGCAGAACATCCACTTCACCCAGGAAAAGCTGACCTGGCAGGAAGCAGTCACCCAGGCCGCCCGTCCGCTGGTGGAGGCCGGGGACGTCACTCCCGAGTACGTCCGGGCCATGCTCGACTCGATCACGGCCGGCGGCACGTACATCGACCTCGGCCACGGCATCGCCCTCGCGCACGCCCGCCCCGAGCACGGAGTGGTGCGTACGGGCATCTCGATGCTCCGCCTGAGCGAACCGGCCCCGCTGCTCGACCTGCCCGAGCACGCGGTCGACCTCTACTTCTGTTTCGCGGCAGCGGACGCCGACGCGCACATGCGCGCCATGGCCTCCCTCGCGCGCATTCTCTCGGACGCCCGGACCCGCCAAGCCCTGCGCGACGCGGCCTCGGCGCCCGAGGTAGTCAAACTGATCACCGAATTCGAGGACACAGAATGAAGTTCCTGGCGATGTGCAGCACCGGACTGGGCAGCAGCTTCATGGTGCGCATGAACATCGAGACCGTCGTACGCGAACTGGGGCTCCAGGACGTCACGGTGGAGCACTCCGACATCAGCTCCGCCGGGCCCGACAGCGCGGACGTGTTCTTCGTCGCGAAGGACCTGGAGGACGCCGTCCAGGGCCTGGGTGACGTGGTCGTACTGAACAGCATCATCGACATGGACGAGCTGCGCGGCGCGGTCAAGGAAGCGGCCGCGCGACACGGCGCGGTCTGAGCGGTCGTAGTTCCGCGCTGCGCACTGCGCATCGCGCACAGCGCACTGATCTGCGGGAACTGATCCGCAGAAACGTTTCAGCCGTACGTTCATGACGGCAGCCGGCTCCGACTCCGGCACCGTCCCGCCCGCGACGGCGAGGGGCAGCCACTGCCCCGACCGCCGCCTGCCCGCCCCGCCCGCAGCACGCGACGTTCCCGTCGCGCTGCCGCGGAGCCGAGGCCGCCGACTGGTTCCCCGCACGCCGCCCAGCCGCGCCGAACCCGGCACCCGTTCTCGCCGAACCCGGCACCCACCACTTCCGCACGCGGCCTCGTCGTGCCCGAAGAGAGGCGTTGTCTGTGAACAGCGTTCTGGACAGTCTTCTGGATGTCTTCCGTGAGCCATCCGTCATCATCGGCCTGATCGCGCTGCTGGGCCTGTTGCTCCAGCGCAAGTCCCTCTCCGACACCCTCAAGGGGACCATCAAGGCGTTCGTCGGCTTCCTCGTCCTCGCAGCCGGCGCCGGGGTCGTCTCCGACGCGCTGACCCCGTTCGGCGACATGTTCCAGCACGCCTTCGGAGTGCAGGGAGTGGTGCCCAACAACGAGGCCATCGTCGGCAAGGTGCTCACCGACTACGGCTCGCAGGCCGCGCTGATCTTCTTCTTCGGCATGGTCGTGAACGTACTGCTGGCACGGCTGACCGTGTTCAAGTTCATCTACATGTCGGGGCACGTCGCCCTGTACCTGGCGGCCATGATCGCCGTCATCCTCATCGCGAACGGCTTCAGCACCTGGCAGGCCATCCTGTGGGGCTCCCTCGCCCAGGGCCTGATCACCACCCTGTCGCCGGCGCTCGTCCAGCCCTGGATGCGCAAGGTCACCAAGACCGACAACGTCGCCCTCGGCCACACCGGCAACTTCGGCATAGCCACCAGCGGCCTCGTCGCCAAGTACTTCGGCGACTCCTCCAAGTCCACCGAGGACTTGAAGATCCCCAAGGGGCTCGGCTTCCTGCGCGACACCACGGTCGTCATCGCCAGCTCCATGGGCATCATCTACCTGCTGGTCACGCTGGTGGCGGGCCCCGGGTACGTCGAGAGCGAACTCAGCGGCGGCCAGTGGTACGTGCTGTGGGCCATCATGCAGGCCGGCAAGTTCGCCGCGGGCGTGTTCATCATCCTCGCCGGTGTCCGTGTCGTCCTCGCCGAGATCATTCCCGCCTTCAAGGGCATCTCGGAGAAGCTGGTGCCCAACGCCCGGCCCGCGCTGGACGTCCCGATCGTCTTCACCTTCGCACCCAACGCCGTGCTCGTCGGCTTCCTGGCCAGCTTCGTCGGCGGCCTCATCGGAATGGGCATCCTCGTCGCCGTCGGCGGCACGATCATCATCCCCGGCATCGTCGCCCACTTCATGACGGGCGCCGCCTCGGGTGTCATCGGCAACGCGACCGGCGGGCGGCGCGGCGCCGTCCTCGGCGCGATGACCAACGGCCTGCTGATCACCTTCCTGCCGCTGCTCGTCCTGCCCTTCCTCGGGGACGTCGGCCTGCAGAACTCCACGTTCTCCGACGCCGACTTCGGTGTCTCGGGCCTGCTGATCGGCGGCGCCGAGCGCATCGGCCACATAGCCGTCATCGCGCTCGTCCTCATCGCCCTGGCAGCCACGTTCGTCGCCAGCGCCCTCGTCGCCCGGCGCGGCCCCAACGACGAAGTCACTCCGGAGAAGGAAACTCAGCCCGCCGCCTGAGTCACCTGCACAACGCAAGGGCACGGACACCTCCCCCGCACGGCGCCAGGCCGATGCGGGTGGGGAGGTGTCCGTGCCGCTGCGTTTTCGTTGAGGTGGCCGTCAGGGGCGGGCCCCGTACGGCACCGGCGGCAGTGGCATCCGCAAGGGCCGCATCTTTGCACCTGGGTGCGTGGTGAATCGAAAGCCTTAGATCGGCTCGCCCGCCACTCCGCTGAATCCGACGTCGCCGGTCTCACCTTCAGCGAGGTTGTCGAAGACATCCTCAGGGTCTCCGGTGCTGCCGCGCCTCCAGAAACCGAAGTCACTACTCACTTGTCAACCTCTCAGGTTGGGGGTTGCAGATTGGGCGCTCTGTCCGGCGGCGGAAGGCCTCACGGCGAAGGTCGCCGACGCGCTCGCGCGATTGCGGACGCACCGGTGTTGCTGCTGGACGCTGTAGGTTGCCGAAGGTCGGCAGGCTTTTGCGAGGTGCTGGTGCGTCGGCAGCGGCGCCGGGTGGGTTCCAGCTCGGAAGCGCGGCGAATCGAAGCGGTCGCCACGGCCGGAATACGCGATGCGCGGCGCCAGGCTCATGCCCATCAGTATTTCAACGACGCCGGCGGTCTCAGCGCCGTGCGGGACCGTGACTCTCGTTCGTAGCGTTCGGCGGCGTCGAGGTGGCGTCGTAGTTCCAGAACGGTCGGACGAGCAGTGCTGCGCCGAGGACGACGACGAGGCAGAGCAGTGAGCTACCGCTCCATGCGAGGCCGAGGCCGAGGCCGGTGGCCGAGGCCATCGCACCCGCACGCAGGTCGCCGAGGCGGGGTCCTCCCGCGACGACGACGGTGAAGACACCCTGGAGACGACCGCGTAGGGCATCGGGTGTGTAGGTCTGCAGGATCGTCTGGCGGTAGACCGCGCTGACCAGGTCCGCCGCCCCGGCCGCGGCCAGCAGGACCACGGCGGCCAGGAGGTGGTGGACCGTGCCCGCGAGGGCCACGGCCGCCGACCAGACGACCACCGCGAGAGCCAGCGCCCGTCCCTGACGGCGTACCCGGCCGATCCATCCGCTGAAGAGTCCTGCTGCGACCGAGCCGATCGCGATGGCCGAGTACAGCAGGCCCGCTCCGCCGTGGAACCGCAACTCTGCGGCTTCCGGGAAGAGGGCGGTCGGCATGGCCAATGTCATGGCCGCGATGTCGACCGCGAAGGACATCCACAGCACAGGTGCCGCCGCGATGAAGCGCAGCCCGTCCAGGACCGGTCGCAGCCCGCCGGCGCGGATCGGTGTGCCGGTCGGCTTGACCGGAGGGAGGCGGAAGGCCGAGTACAGCAGGAGGGAGAAGAGCAGGGCGTCGGCGCCGTACGCCCAGCAGTAGCCGTTCGGCAGGGAGATCAGGGCGCCGGCCACCAGTGGTCCGGCGACCTGCCCGACGTTGCCGGCGGTGAAGTACAAGGTGTTCGCGGCGGGCACCAGGTGGGTGGGGACGACCCGGGGGATGATCGCGCCACGGGCCGCGGAGGACATGGCGAACGCACCGGCCTGGACTGCCACGAGAACCAGGATCAGCGGTACCGATCGCAGCGCCGCGACCGCCTGGAACAACAGCGCCAGCGTCGTCCCCCAGGTGACGAACGCCGACGCCAGGTACAGCACGCGGCGGTCGAACCGGTCCGCGACGACGCCCCCGTACAGCCCGAAGACCACGAGCGGTACGAGTCCGGCCAGTCCGGTCAGGCCCACGGACAGGGACGACTGCGACAGCGCGTAGACCTGCACGGGGATGGTGACTCCCGTGACCATGGTTCCGATGTACGCCGCGCTCTGCCCGATCAGCAGGCGCCGGAAAACGGGATGCGCCAGAGGCCGGGTGTCGAGCGCGGCGCCACGCAGACCGGAGGTGACCCGTGTTTTCAACGAGTGAGGGGCGACGGAAGATCGGCGGATGGGAGGCGGGGTCTGCGGCGTCGTGGACATGGTCGTCACGCTCGCAGGGCCGTACGGTGTGCCGCTTCCGTTATTCTGCCGACGTATGTCGGAAAACAGTCAGGCGGGAGAGAGGGACAGGGAGCCCAGGGATTCCACCCACGCGCATCTCGCGGGTGAGGTCATCGGGCGTCATCAGCACGGCTACCACCAGCTCCTGTACGTCAGCGCCGGTGTCCTGGCCGTCCAGACGGGCGAGGCGTCCTGGGTGGCGTCGAGCGCCCGCGCCATGTGGATCCCGGCGGGGACCTGGCATCAGCACCGGGTGCACGGACACAGTTCCGTGCACACCCTCGGCTTCCCCGTGCATGACGTCCTGCTCGACTCCGGGACGCCGGCCGTGGTGTCCGTGGACGCCCTGGTCCGCGAACTGATCATCGCGTGCAGTGAACCGTCCCTGCCCGCGCCGGAAGCGAACCGTCTCCGTGCCGTGCTGCGGGACCGGCTGCGGCGCGCGCTCATCGAGCCGTTGACGCTGCCCATCCCCGGCAACCCGCTCCTGCGGCAGGCGTGCGCGCTGGTGACCGACGATCTCCAACACCCGCGCACCGCAGTCTGGTTGGCGCACCGCATCGGCGTGAGCGAGCGCACCCTGGCCCGGCTGTTCAGGCGAGCTGGGCATGACGTACCCGCAGTGGAGGACCGACGTGCGGGTCTTCCACGCCATGGTGCTCCTGGCGGAGGGCGCGAACGTCAGCGAGGCAGGACGGCGATGCGGGTGGGCGACGGCCAGTGCCTTCATCGACACGTTCAGCCGCACGATGGGACAGACACCGGGGGCCTATCGCTCCGAATCCGGCGCGTGAGACACATGAGACGGAGGAACGACTGCCGGCCTTCCGGCTGCCGTCGCAGGCTACGCAGTTGGCGAAGGAGTGGGCCGAGCAGGTGGGCGGGCGCGCGGTGACGTTGATACCGACACACCGAACTACGTGGCGCATGCATGTTTCCATGCGGGATGGACAGCCGAGACAGCATGGGTGCCAACGGAATGAAGAAGATTCAAAAGCCCGTCCTCTTCTCAGGACTCGTCGCACTGGGCGTACTCGGACTGGGTGCGTGCGGCGGTGACGACGGAGATGCGCGGGCCTCCACGAGAATGACGTCGGACAGTCCGGGCGCCGGTACAGCGTCCGGAAGCGATACGCCCACGCAATCCGCCACGGCGAGCGACACCGCTGCGGCAACCCCGAAGCAGGGCACCTCGGACAGTCCGGGCACGCACAGTCCGGGGATGGGCAGTGACTGCACCACGGACCGTCTGCGTGCCGGGCTCAAGGCCACGGGTCAGGAGATGAACAGCAAGTACTTCGACCTGACTCTCACCAACATCTCCGACGGCAGTTGCGCCCTCAAGGGCTATCCGGGCCTGTCGCTGACCGATCAGGACGGCGATCGCATCGGGAAGCCCGCGACCCGCGCGCAGGGCGGATCCGCCGAGAATGTGGTCCTCAAGGCGGGGCAGGCCGCCCACGCGGTGGTGCGGACGCCCGACAAGGGAGTCACGGACGGAAAGTGCTGGCCGGAACCGGCACGGATCAAGGTCTTCCCGCCGAACAACACGGCAGCCCTGTCGGCGGACCCCGCGGAGCTGCAGGTCTGCGGGAACTCCTTCACCGTGGGACCGTTCACCACGAGCGCGAACTGAAGAGCCGGCGGCGTCACGCCGCCGCCGGGGCTACGCCGTCGCCCGGAGCCGTCGCCGGTAGTGCAGCGGGGACTCCCCCACCGCGCGTTTGAACGCGGTGCTGAACGCGCTCTCCGAGCTGTAGCCGAGTTCCGCGGCGAGGGAGCCGACCCGGACGTCGGGGTCGCGCAGCGCGCGCTGGGCGAGAAGCATCCGCCAGCGCGACAGATAGGTCAGCGGCGGGGTGCCCGCGGTGGCGCGGAACCGCTCGGCGAAGCTGGTGCGGGACATCCCGGCGGCGCGGGCCAGTTCGGCCAGCCCCCAGGCCTGCCCGGGCTGTTCGTGGATCAGCCGCAGCGCCGGGCGCAGTGGTTCGTCGGCCAGCAGCCGCAGCCAGCCGACCGGTGTCTCTTCCTGTTCCAGATACGTGCGCAGCATCTCCAGCAGGAGCAGTTGACCGTTCTGCCGGATGGCGAATCCCGAACCGAGCCGTCCGCCGGAGGCCTCGTCGAAGAGCCGCTCGACGATGCCACCCAGGCGGGAGGCGGCCGGCGTCGCCGCGTGCACGTGGACCAGGCCGGGCAGTGCCGTGCTGAGCAGCGCGAGGCCCGCCGGACTCACCCTGACCTCGCCGCCGACGAGCACGTCGTCAGTGGTCAGGTCGGCCTCGGACAGCGCCATCGCGTCGAAACCCGCCCCGGGGATCAGTTCCACCGGTGTCCCGCCGCCCCGCCCCCCGCGCATGTCGACCCAGGTGCGGTGGTTCAGCAGCGCCACGTCGCCCGCGGCGAGCTCCACGGGACCGTCCGGGCCGCCCGGCCCGTCCACCGTGATCCGGGCCGATCCCGCGACCAGCACCATCAGCTTGAGCGGCCGGGACACCGCGCCCCTGGACACCCACGGTCCACGGACCGCGAACCCGCCGGTCATCATCCCCCGCACTTCCACCACGTCGAACACATCGGACAGCACGTCCGTGACCGCCACATCAGACATCCTCGTACTCTCGCGCAGAAAATGCGGACGCACAACGATTCAGCGTCCGGGGAACGCCGCCGAGACTAGGAGCATGAGCACACAGCAAGTTCCGCTGGGCACCCCGTTCACCGCCTCCTCCACCGCCGACGACGTCCTCGACGGTCTCGACCTGTCCGGTCGGGAGGTCATCGTCACCGGCGGCCACGGCCGGCTCGGCCGTGAAGCCACCCGTGCCCTGTCCGCCGCCGGCGCCACGGTGACGGTGGCCTCCCGCGACCCCGAACGGGCCGCCGCGGCAGTGCACGGGCTCCCCCGGGTGCGTGTCGAGCGCCTCGACCTCACCGACCCGTCCTCGATCGAGGCCTTCGCCCGTCGGTGGCTCGCCTCGGGCCGGCCCCTGCACGTCCTGGTCAACAACGCCGCCGTGCTGTTCACGCCCGAGCTGGTGCGAGACGCACGGGGTCACGAACTGCAGTTCTCGACCTCGCACCTCGGCCATTTCGACCTCACCAGGGCACTTCTGCCGGCCCTGCTGGCCGCGGAGGGCGCCCGAGTGGTCACGGTCACCTCGGGTGCGGCACGCATCGGCGAGATCCGCTGGGACGACCTGGACTTCGCGACCGGGTACGACCCCGGCACCGCCTACGGCCAGTCCAAGCGTGCCAACGTCCTGTTCACCGTCGAACTCGACCGCAGGTACGCCGCTCAGGGCATCCGCGCTTTCGCCACCCACCCGGGAGTCGTCATCGGGCCGGGCCCGTTCACGCCGGAGGAGGCCGCGGCGTACCGTGCGCAGGGGCTGGTCGACGACAACGGTGAGACCGTCATCGACCCGGACGCCGGCAAGAAGACCGTCGCGCAGGGGGCCTCGACCCTCGTCTTCGCCGCCGCCAGCCCGCTCCTGGACGGTCACGGAGGGGTCTATCTCAAGGACAACGACATCGCCGTGCTCGACGACGAACAGCGCCCGCTGACCGCGGACAGCATCCCCTCGGACGCCAACTCGGCGATGCTCGACCCCGACGACGCGCAGCGGCTGTGGAAGCTGAGCGAGCAGCTGCTCTCCTGACGACCCGATGCCGGCGCCGATGCCAATGTCGGTGTCGGTGTCGGTGTGGGTGTCGCACGAGTGATCGCCGCCGCGTGCGCCCGCCGCGGCGGCGATCGTCGGATCAGGGGTGTCTCCTGGTGAGGATGGCGAAGAACTCCTCCACGGGGATCTTGGGCTTGCGGTCCGCTGTGAACAGGCCGTTCACCTCCTGCTCCGTGTCGGTGAACTGGGTGTAGCAGTAGCCGGCGAGGCCCGAGTCCACGGCGGCGCCGACCAGGGAGGCCAGGCGTTCGGTGAAGTCGCCCTCGGTGGCCACGGTGTCGTAGCCGAACCACTCCTCCCCCTCGGCGGGTTCGAAGGTGGCCCCGCCGAACTCGGTCAGTACGACAGGCTGGCCGCGGTGGGCGACGCCGTCGAGGAGGAGCCGCTTGGCGCCCGGCCACGGCTCGGCGATCTCGCCGCGCCGCAGTCCGGGGTGGCCGTACCGTTCGCGCAGGACCGCCGCGTGCTGGGTGTAGTCGTGCACCCCCCAGATGTCGGCGGCGGAGATCTCCCAGCCGTCGTTGGAGACGGCGGGCCGCGAGGGGTCGAGGGCCTTGGTCAGGTGGTAGAGGCCGTCCATGAAGTGGCGCTGCTCGGGGACGAGCGCCGGATTCGGGACCGACCACGACTCGTTGACCGGCACCCAGGCGACGATCGAGGGATGGCTGAGGTCGCGGGTGAGTGCCTCGGTCCATTCGGCGACGACCCGCCGCACGGTCGTCGTGCCGAAGGCGTACGCGGAGGGCATCTCCTCCCACAGCATCAGGCCCAGCCGGTCGGCCCAGTACAGGAAGCGCGGGTCCTCTATCTTCTGGTGGATCCGCAGTCCGTTGAGGCCGATCTCCTTGGCCAGTTCGACGTCGCGGCGCAACTCGTCGGCGGAGGCGGCCAGTTGGGAGGCCGGCCAGTAGCCCTGCTGCAACGCGAACCGCAGGAAGCAGGGCTTGTGGTTGAGGAGGAACACGCCGTCGCCCCAGCCGATGTCGCGCAGGCCGAGGTAGGAGGTGACGTGGTCGACGCGGGCGCCGCTCTCCGGTTCGCTCAGGACGACCGTGGCATCGACCAGATGCGGGTGATCCGGGCTCCAGAGGAGGTCGTCGAGGTCCTGCGCGTGCCGCAGCGCGGGTATCGAGACCTCGAACGTCGTCTCCTGACCGTCGACCAGCACGCTCTGCTCGGCGAGCAGGCGGTCGCCCAGGGTCAGGCGCACGGTCGCTCGCAGTGGGGTGTCGGGCCAGCGGGACAGCCGGAGTCCGGCCCGTACGCGGGCGTGCGCGACGTCCGGCGTCCAGTGCAGGGTCGTGAGATGGGTGTCGGGGACCTCCTCCAGCCACACCGGCTGCCAGATGCCCGAGGTGCGGTGGTACCAGATGACGTGCGGGTCGCGACGCCAGTCCTGTTTGCCGCGGGGCTGGGTCACGTCCATCGGCCGGTCCTCGGCCCGCACCACGAGGACCTGTTCCCCGTCGTGTTCCAGGGCGTCGGTGAGATCGCAGGTGAAACCGGTGTGCCCGCCCTCGTGTCGGCCCACGGGGCGGCCGTTGAGCCAGACCTCGGCCCGGTGGTCGACCGCCCCGAAGTGCAGCAGCAGGCGCCGGCCCGCGGCGGGCCGGGTCACCTCGACGGTGCGCCGGTACCAGAGCACCGGGTGGAAGCCGGTGTCGTGGATGCCCGAGGCCTCGGACTCCGGTGGAAAGGGCACGGTGACGGTGCGGTCGAAGGGGGCGGTCACGGACGGGTCCGGCCATCGGGCCGACCTGCCTGTGTCGGCGTCGTCGTGGGCGAACAGCCACGGACCGCTCAGGTCGCGCCAGTCGGGGTCGCGCACAAGCTGCGGCCTCGGGTGGCCGGCCGCGTCCAGATGGGTGTGGGGCACGGGGAAACTCCGGTGGTGTAGCGGGGACGACGAGCGAGGACGACGGGGGTTCAGCCGGCGGGCGCGCGCAGCACCACGACGGTCGCGGCGAAGGCGAGCGGGCCGGGCAGCAGCGGGACCAGCAGCGGGATGGACCAGGCGATGACCACCGCCAGGAGTACGGCCCCCGCCAGCAGGAGGCTGCCGCGCGGGTCGGCCACCGAGCGGACCAGCCCCTCGCGGACGGAGAGGCGGTGCGGGGTGTCCAGTGCGCCGGCCCGGAGCCCCACGACCGCGGCACCCAGGACGAACAGGGCCAGGGCCGGAGCCACGACCTGCGCCCCGGGCAGCGCGCTGCGCGCCAGGGCGGCGTCGACGCTCACCACCGCGACCAGCAGTGGCAGCGCCAGTCCGGCGAGCAGGGTGCCCACGGACAGGTGGGCGCGCAACGCCCGGACGTAGGCGCCGGACGTCGCCGGGGTGCCGTCGCCCGCCGCCGTGCGCAGGGTCGCCGACGCGGCGGCGAACGCGGCCGGTGCGGTGACCACCGGCAGACAGGCGATGCTGGTGAGCAGGGAGATGTACAGCATGTCGGCGAAGAGGGAGAAGCCGGAGCCGAAGATCTCGCCCGGCTGCCGGTGCGCGCGGCGGGCCGCGGCGGGTGTGTGCGTCATTCCGGTTCAGCCCTTCAGTCCGGACGTGGCCATGCCCTGTACGAGGTAGCGCTGGAAGACGAAGAAGAACAGCACGATCGGCAGCACGGAGATGACGGACATGGCGAACATGGGCCCGTACGCCGAGGTGCTGTTCTGGTCGACGAAACTGCGCAGCGCCAGGGTGATGGTGAACTTCTCCGGCGCGAAGAGGTAGATCATCTGCGTGAAGAAGTCGTTCCACGTCCAGATGAACGTGAAGATGGCCGTGGTGATCAGCGCGGGCCGGCTCAGGGGCAGCGTGATCGACCAGTAGGTGCGGAAGGGCCCGCAGCCGTCCATCCGCGCGGACTCCTCCAGCTCGCGCGGCAGCCCGCGCATGAACTGCACCATGAGGAAGACGAAGAACGCCTCCGTGGCGAGGAACTTCGGCAGGATCAGCGGCCAGTAGGTGTCCACCAGGCCCAGTTGGTTGAACATGATGTACTGCGGGATCAGCACGACGTGGTGGGGCAGCATCAGCGTCGCCACCATGAACGCGAACATCCCCGTGCGCATGCGGAACCGCAGGCGGGCGAAGGCGTAGGCGGCCAGCGAGCAGGACAGCACGTTGCCGAGGACGGCGCCGCCCGCGATCAGCAGGGTGTTGCCGAGCAGGCGACCCACGGTGACACCGGCGACGCCGTCCAGGGCGGTGGTGTAGTTCGACCACTCCAGGTGGCTGGGCCACAGGTTGAGGCTGGTCAGCACCTCGTCGGCCGGTTTCAGCGACGTGGCCAGCAGCCAGGCCAGCGGGTACAGCAGCAGGAGCAGGCACAGGGCGGCGACCGAGTGCGGCAGCCACCGTTTCGTGGCGATGCCCGCGGTGCGAGCGGAGTTCACCGAGCTCACCGTCCCTCCTCGTCCGCGTAGAAGACCCAGGTCCGGGAGGTCCGGAAGAGGATCAGGGTGATGACGCCGATGGCGATCAGGAGCAGCCAGGCCATCGCCGCGGCGTAGCCCATGTGCGAGGCGGTGAAGCCCCGTTCGTACAGGTAGAGCGTGTAGAACATCGTCGAGTCGGCGGGACCGCCGTTGCCGCCGCTGATGGCGAAGGCCGGGGTGAAGACCTGGAAGGAGTTGATGATCTCCAGCACCAGGTTGAAGAAGACGACCGGGGACAGCATGGGCAGCGTCACGGAGAGGAACTGCCGCCAGCGGCCCGCGCCGTCGAGGGCCGCCGCCTCGTAGAGGTCGGACGGGATCTGCTGGAGGCCGGCGAGGAAGATGACCATCGGGGCCCCGAACTGCCAGACCGTCAGCAGCACGACCGCGTACACCGCGAGATCGGGATTGCCGACCCAGCCGCCGGTGTCGATGCCGAACCAGCTCAGGGCGCCCGCGACCGAGCCGCCGTCGTTGAAGAGCGCCTTCCACACGAGCGCGATGGACATGCTCGCGCCGAGGAGGGAGGGCGCGTAGAAGGCGGAGCGGTAGAAGGCCCGGCCCCGGCCGAGGCTCTTCAGCAGCATCGCCACGCCCAGCGCGAGTGCCAGTTTCAGCGGGACGGCGACCACGACGTACAGCAGGGTGGTGCCGACCGACCGCCAGTAGCGGGGGTCGTCGAAGAGCATCTCCGAGTAGTTGCGCAGCCCGATCCACCGGGGCGGGTCGAACAGGTTGTAGTCCGTGAACGACAGGTAGAGCGAGGCGGCCATCGGGACCAGCGTCAGCACGCCCGCGCCGATCAGCCACGGCGACAGGAACACGTAGGCCGGCCACCGCTTCTCGCGGACCCCGCGCTGCTTGCGCGCCGGCCGTCGTCGCTCCGTGGGGTCCTCGGTGGGCGCGGGCGCCCTGGTCGACACCGTGCTCATGGCCTCAGCTCCCGGTTGGCCTCGTCGATGAGTTCACGCGCGGCCTGCCGGGGGGTGGCCAGGTCGTAGATCACGCGCTGGTAGGTGCGGGTGAAGGCGGACTGGATCGGCACGTCGCCGCGCGGGGGCGCCGTCGGCGGCGCGGCCAGCCCGTACTTCTCCATCGTCTGCGAGTACCGGTAGATCTCCCGCTCCGGTCCTTCGAGGGTCTTGGCGATCCGGGTGGCGACCTCGCGGTTGGGCGGGGTGGACCGGGAGAAGCCCAGGATGTCGCCCGCCCGTATGTCGTTGAGGAGGAAGTCGACCAGCCGGGCCGCCTCCTCGGGGTGCGGGGTACCGGATCCGATGCCCAGGAGCATCGAGGGCTTGAAGTACGAGCCCGAGCGGCCGTCGGTCGTGGGGACCGGCCCGTAGTGGATGCTGTCCCCGAGGAGACCGACGTATCCGGGGAACGGCGCGTCCCAGGTGAAGTCGGAGGCCGCCAGGCGGCGGCCCATCGGGCTGGTCTCGATGCTGCTGGCCTGCACGGTGTCCCGGGCGGCGGCGACCGCCCCGTCCGTGCGGAGGTCGTTGCAGAAGGTCCAGAACGCGGTCAGGTCGTCCTCGGTGAAGCCGAGTTCGGTCTGGCTTCGGTAGAGCCGTCCGCCGCGACCGCGCAGCCAGACCTCGAAGATGTCCTCGTTGGGGCCGCCGTCGTTGGCTCCGGTGAAGGGCCGCCCGTCCGGTGACTTCCGTTTCAGGTCGGCGATGCGGCGGTTGGCGTCCGCCCACTCCTCCCAGGTCCAGCCGGGGCGGGGCGCCCGGATGCCGGCCTTGCGGTAGAGGGCGGCGTCGTAGGCATAGCCGGTGATGCCGCGGCCCATCGGCAGCGCGTACTGCCGGTCCTCGTACGTTCCCGTGCGGACGAGTCCCGGGTCCATGGCGGAGGTGCGGATCGTGCCGCTGCTCACGGCCTCGTCGAGCCGCAGCAGCGCGCCGCCGCCCGAGTACTGAGAGATCTGCCGGTAGTCGAGCTGTGCCACGTCGGGGATGCCGCCGCCCGCCGCCTGTGTGGCGAGCTTCTGCATGTAGGCGCCGAAGTCCCCGTTCGAGGTGCGGACGGTGATGCCGGGATTCTCCTTCTCGAAGAGCCGGACGGCGTTCTCGGTACGGGTGGCGCGGTCGTCGTTGCCCCACCAGGAGAACGTGAGGGTGACGCCGCCCGACGACCCGCCGGAGGCCGAGCAGCCGGAGAGCGTGGAGGTCAGGGCGGTGCCGACACCGGCGGCAGCGGCGGTCAGCAGCGTGCGGCGGCTCGGGGACCGGAGTCGGGCGTGTGGGGGTTCGCACATGGGAGGGCGACCTTCCGCGGAAATCTCGGAGTGGGAGGAAATCTCGGAGCTGGAGGGAGGGGCTGGGCGGGGCCGGGGGCCGCCCGGGGGCGCTCGCGTGACCCGGACGACCGCCCCGCGGACCTGAGACCCGGTCAGATGCCGGGGTAGACGTCCAGACGGCCGCACATGCCGAACCGGCCGCGGGCGCTCGGCCCGGTCGCGGCGACGCGCGCCTCGGCGAGATGCCGGCCGTCCTGCTCGCGCAGGGCGTTCAACTGGCCTTGCGTGGCGGTCGCGGCGGCGTGCGCGCCTGTGCGCCAGCGTTCCTCCCAGGCGTCCAGCCGGGGCCGTACCAGTGCCGCGGCAGCCCGCTGGAAGGCCGCCAGCGGCTCCGGGTCACCGGCCGCCGTGCTCTCGCGCAGTTCGTGGAAGCGCCGGGTGGCCAGGTCGCGGCGGGCACGGGCGGCCCGCGCCTGAACGGCTTCGGGCTCGTCGGCGGGGATGCGGACCGCGTCGGCGTACGTCGCCGGGTCGGTGAGGAACTCCTGCGGCAGGGTGAGGACCGCGTCGCCCGCCTCCGGCAGTCCGCTGTTCTGCATCACGACGGTGATCTCCAGACCGCCCTCGTTGACCAGCCGGTGGATGGTGCCGGGGGTGAACCAGGCGACGACCCCGGCTTCCAGGGGCGTCTCGCGGTAGCCGGAGACGGTCAGTGTCTGCACGGCGCCGCGGCCGGCCGTGACCACGTACCCCTCGCTGCACGTCAGGTGCAGGTGCGGGGTGCCGCCGCCGGGCAGGCCGTCGACGGTGGGCCAGTCGTACACGCGCAGCCGGGACACGCCGACCGCCGCCGGGAACCCGTCGTAGAGCGCGCTCACCAGGTACGCCCCGAGACGTGGGCGGCGACCCGTTGCCGGTCCCAGGCACCGTCCGCGATGTGCACGCGGTAGCCGCGGGTGAGGGTGTCGCCGGGTTCGAGGACCAGCTCCTCGTGGAAGGCCAGGGACGGGGCCACGGCGGCGAAGGGGTCGCTGCGGACGAACCAGTGCGCCGGGTGCGTCCCCTTCTCGCCTGCGTGGTCGTTGCCCGGGGCGTGTTCGAAGACCAGGGTGGCGTGGCCGTCCCGTCCGTCGTGCTCCCCCACGTAGGCCAGCCAGGGTGCCTGACTGCCCATCAGGTCGCCGTCGTCCGCCTCGGCGGTGAAGACGCGGCCGTCGCGGAAGGCGCGCGGGCCGCGCCAGAACAGCCCGGTGTATCCGGCGGCCGGACGGCCGTGGGTGGTGGGGCTGCCGAACAGCAGCGGTTCGGCGCGCCGGTTGGTCACCGACGACGTCCAGGTCAGCGACCAGCTGCCGGTCTCCGGATCGACGTCGCCGGCCTCGATGCGGCGTTCCTCCTCGGCCCACAGGTCGCCGCCGTGCGGGTGCCAGGTGAGCCGTTCGGCGATGACGGCACGGGAACCGGTCGCGGACACCTCGTCGAAGGCGGTGTGGGCCATCGAGCCGACGCGGTCGGGCAGTTCGAGGTAGCCGTCGCCGTGGACGTAGGTGTTGCCGCCCCACAGGTTCTGCCCCGACAGGTGGGAGGCCGTCAGCTGCAGGCCCTTGTGCCACCGGTGGTCGTTGGGGCGGTAATCGGTGACGACCGCGCCGGAGAGGGTCCGCAGCGGGTGCAGGTACGGCTTGGGCGCCTCCCACGCGGCCTCGGGACGGTAGACGTACGCGAGGAGTTCGGTTCCGGTGGCCTCGTGCGCCACGGTGATGCGGTCTCCGTGGGCGTGGGTCAGGGTCAGTGACATGTGCGCTTCTCTTCCTCGCTGGGGATGGCCGGCGCCCAGCCCGGGGCTCCGCCGTGCAGTTCGGTGTAGTAGGGGTCGCCCGGGCCGATCTCGCCCGCGCGGACCGTGGTGTCGGTGAACGCCGACTTGTAGAGCGCGCTGATGAACTCCAGCGTCTGCCGGCCGCCCGGCCCGCTCGTGGCGTGGCGCCGTCCGGCCCTGATGTCGGCGACCAGCGCGCGCAGTTGGGCCAGGTGCGAGCTCGGCTCGTCGGCGCCGAAGTCGCGCCAGGCCGCCACGGTCTCCTCGGCGACCCCGGGGGCCGGGGTGATGCGCCAGTCCGCGTTGCGGTAGCCGTACAGATGCGTCAGCTCGATCGTGGCGCGCTCGCAGTCGATGCGGATCCGGCTCACCTCGTCGGGGCTCAGCACGCTGTTGACGACCGTGGCCACCGCGCCGTCGGCGAAGCGGACCTGCGCGGTGGAGACGTCCTCGGTCTCCACGTCGTGCACGAGCCGGGCCGCCATGCCGCGCACCTCGCTCCACGGCCCCATGAGATCCAGCAGCAGGTCCGTCTGGTGGATGCCGTGGCCCATGGCGGGTCCGCCGCCCTCGGTGGCCCAGCGGCCACGCCACGGTACGGCGTAGTAGGCGCTGTCCCGGTACCAGGTGGTCTGGCAGTGGGCCACCAGCGGCCTGCCGAACGCGCCCTCGCGCAGCAGGCGCCGGATGTGGCGCGCGCCGGAGCCGAAGCGGTGCTGGAAGACGATCGAGGCGTACGGGTCGCCGTCCCCGCCCCGCCCGGCCGCCTCGATGGCGTCGTAGTCGGCCAGCGACGGGCACGGCGGCTTCTCGCACCACACCCAGGCACCGGCCCGCAGCGCGGCCACCGCCTGCTCCCGGTGCACGGCGGGTGGCGTGCAGAGCACGACCAGGTCCGGGGCCACCTCGGCGAGCATCGCGTCGAGGTCGGTGGACGCGTACGGGATGCCGGCCGTGGCGGCGAGGCCGCGGACGGCGGTCTCCTCGATGTCGACCGCGGCGACGACGTCCACCTCGCCCTCGGCGGCGAGCGTCTCCAGCGCGGGCAGGTGGCTGCCGCGGGCGATACCTCCGGTACCGACCACGGCGGTGCGCAGCGGGGTGGTGGAGCGATACATACAGGCCCTCTCGTGGTGCGGCCGACCGTGGCCCGTGCACCCTCGCGAGCGGCTCGTCCGCGGGGCCCCACAGTGTCGACGAAAACGCCGTAAGCGCTTTCTGTTCCAACGTTGTACCTGCCGTGTAACTTCGTGGTCAACCCCGCGTACGCACATGATCCGAAGCCTCCAATACACTTGAAGCACTTCGAGAAAGCCCGAAAAACAGGGCAAAAAGTCAATGGGAGACGGTTGATGACGGCAGTGACGCTCAAGGACGTGGCAGCGCGCGCAGGAGTGTCCATCAAGACCGTGTCCAACGTCGTACGTGGAATTCCGCGGGCCTCGGAAGCGACCCGGGAGCGGGTGCTGCGCGCCGTGGAAGAGCTCGGCTACCGCCCCAACCCGTCCGCTCGGCGGCTGCGCACCGGGCGCAGCGGACTGATCGGCCTGTCCGTCCCCGACCTCGCGACGCCGTACTTCGCGGAACTCGCCCAGCACGTGCGGGCGGAGGCGGCGGGGATCGGGCTGACCGTCCTCATCGAGGAGACCCTCGGTGACGCGTCGGAGGAACTGCGCCTGCTGACCGGCACCGGAGCCGCGCTGCTGGACGGGGTGATCCTCTCGCCCCTGCACGCCTCGCTCGACGAACTGGCGTCCGTCGCGGACACGTTTCCCGTGGTGCTCCTCGGCGAGCGGAGTTACGGGCGTGACCAGGTCGCCGCCGACCACGTACTGATCGACAACGTCGCCGCGGCGCGGGACGTCACCGCGCACCTGGCCGGACTGGGCCGCACACGCATCGCGGCCGTCGGGGTCAAGACGCAGTCGGCCGCGACCAGCACACAGCGGCTCGAAGGCTACCAACAGGCACTGTACGAAGCCGGTCTGCGGTTCGACCCCCGACTGGCGCCGCCGGTCGAGGAGTTCGACCGCCGCAACGGACTGCTGGTCACCCGCGCGCTCCTCGGCCTGCCGCCGGACGTCCGCCCGGACGCGATCTTCTGCTTCAGCGACATCATGGCCGTGGGGGCGCAACGGGCCCTGCACGAAGCGGGGGTGAGCATCCCGTCGGAGGTCGCCGTGGCGGGCATCGACGGCTCCGAGGAGGCGCTCTACAGCACGCCGTCCCTCACCACCGTCATGCCGGACAAGGCGGCGATCGCCGCGCTGGCGGTGAAATCACTGGCCGCACGGATCGGCTCGGCGGAGCCACTGCCGTTCGAGGTCCACCGGGCCCCGCACCGGCTGGTGGTCCGGGAGTCCACGGAGGGGGTGCGGCGGCGGTTGACGGTCTGAGGGGCCGCTTCACACGGGTCGATGGCTGGATGTTCCTGCCTTCCTGCTGAGCGCCGGGGCAGGCACTCCGCGCTGCGGCGGCAGGCGGCGGGGCGCCGAGTGCGGTGCGGAGGTCCGCCTCCGACGTCCCGCTCCGGACGTCCCGCTCCGGACGTCCGCCTCCGGGCGCGCCCCGAGGTCGGACGGGCAGGTGTCCATGGCGATGCCCTACGCCGGGCCGGCCAGTAGGTCGAGGCGATCGCGATGGGCCGGGGTCAGGTGAAGACGTTCCGCTGCGAGGTTCTCCTCCAGATGGTCGATCCGGGCGGTGCCCGGGATCGGGACGATGACCGGCGAGTGGTCGAGGAGCCACGCGAGCGCGACTTGTGTGGACGTGGCGCCGAGCTCCTTGGCCACGGCGGCGACCTCGGCCCTCGCCCCCGCTTCTCCCCACGCGACAGTGCGCCAGGGCAGGAACGCGATGCCTGCCGCTTCACAGGCCGCGAGCACAGGCTCATGCTCGCGGTCCAGCATGTTGTAGCGGTTCTGCACACTCGCGATGTCGACGATCCGCCGTGCCTGACGGAGTTCGCCGACGGTGATCTCGGACAGCCCGATCCGGCCGACCTTGCCCTCGGTCCGCAGATCCCGCAGCGTGCCGAGCTGGTCGGCCAGCGGCGTCTCCGGATCGATCCGGTGCAGCTGAAGCAGCTCGATCCGCTCCACGCGCAGTCGGCGCAGTGCCTGCTCGACCTGATCGCGCAGGACACTCGGACGTCCGTCGAGCTTCCAGTCGCCGGAAGGGCCCGATCGGGCGACGCCGACCTTCGTGGTGATCAGCAGCTCAGCCGGGTACGGGTGAAGGGCCTCGGCCAGGAGCTCCTCGTTCGCTCCCCCGCCGTACAGATGGGCGG